>CAMCTE010000065.1 GCA_945878385.1 Azohydromonas lata NBRC 102462
CACAGGCCTGAGCCTTGCGCGGTGAACGGCAGGCCAGGCCGGCCTGCCCGGGCCCGATCAGGCCTTTTTGTTCATCGCTGCAATCGCCGCCTTGCGGTCGGCCTCTACCCTTTGCACGCTGGGGCGGTCTGCCATCACCTTGAGGTAGCTCTTCCAGTCCACGCCCGCGTCCATCAGCACATCGTTGCCCAACACGGAGCGGGTGGCCATGCCCACCAGGGGCAGGCTGACAAAGGCGCAGCAGTCGGCCAGGGTGAATTCCGAGCCGGCGGCATAGGGTGCGAACTGGGCCAGGCGTTGGAAGGCGGGGATGTTGCGCGCGAGTTGGGCGCGCACGCGCTCCTTGGTGGCCTCGTCGGCGGTTCGGCCGAAGAAGGCTGCGCCGTAGAGGTCGCGCGCCACCAGTTCCAGGTGCAGGTCGATGTAGGTGCACAGCTCGCGCACCTTGGCCGCTGCAAATGGGTCGGCCGGCAGCAGCGAGGGCTGCGGTTGCAGGGCCTCCAGATAGTCCACGATCACCTGGCTTTCGCACAGCGCGCCCTGGGGCGTGCGGATGAACGGCACCTTGGCCAGGGGTGACGCGGCCAGCACGGCCTCGTCCTTGGAGTTGGTCATTACCAGTTCTTCCTGGAACGGAATGTTCTTCTCCAGCAGCACCAGCTTGACCTTGTTGTAGTAGTTGCTGATGGCAAAGCCGCAGAGCGTGATCATCGAATGGTCTCCATGTTGGGACGGGTTGGGGGATGGCGGATTTTGAACTAGCGCGCTGCGCGCCGGTGGAGGGCTTCGGTCAGCGGTTCAGCCCACGGGCATCCGCGGCGGCCGATTCACCAGCCAGATGCCCGCGCCCACGGCCACCAGCGCGGCGAACAGGCGCGGTGTGGCCGGTTCGTCCAGCAGCACCATGCCGGCCACCAGGCCCGACAGCGGGGTGAGCAGGGTGAAGGAGGCCAGCCGCGTGGCCGGGTAGTGGCGTATGAGCCAGAACCACAGCAGGTAGCTGGCAAAGGTGATGACCACGATTTGGAAGAACATCGAGCCCAGCGCCAGAGGTGACCAGCGCGCGGGCCAGGCTTCACCGGCCAGCATGGCGCCTGCCCCCAGCAGCACCGCCGATACGGCCAGTTGGTAGAAGAGCGTCTTTTCTGCCGGTGCGCTGGCCAAACGGGTGGCACGGATGGCCAGCGTGGTGGCGCCCCACAGCACTGCCGCCAGCAGGCCCATCGCATCACCCAGCCACTGCAGGGGACCGGCCGCCGGCGCGTTGAACCCTTCCGAGAAGGCCAGGGTCACGCCGGTGAAGGCCACCAGCAGCCCGGCCCATTGCAGCGGGCGCAGCCTTTCGCTGCGCGCGATCCAGGGCATGCCCAGCGCCACCACGAAGGGGCTGAGGTAGATGAACACGATCATGCGCGAGGCGTGTGTGTGCTGCAGGCCCCAGAAGATCATGGCGAATTCGGCCGCAAACAACGCGCCGGCCAGCAGGCCGCCAGACAGCGTGCCGTCGCGCGCGAACAGTGGGATGCCGCGCCAACGCGCCCAGGCCAACACCAGCAAAGCCGCGCCCAGCGAACGCAACGCCGCTTGTGTGAGCGGCGGCACCTCGGGCAGCACCGCTTTGGCGGCGGACTGGTTCACGCCCCACAGCACGCAGCACAACAGGATGCACGACAGTGCGGTGGCGTCGAGGTGGGTGCGGCGTTCGGTGCTCAAGTGGCGCTCAGCCGAAGACGGCCTGCCACAGTGCCATCACCGCCGCGCGTTCGGCGGCCAGCGTCTGCGGGTTGAACTGCGTGGCCTGCTCGTTGAGCCGCGCATGGTGCTGCGCCCGCCGCAGTTCTCGATAGGCGTGCGCTGCGGCAGTGCCCACACCGGCGGGCAAAAGGCCGCAGGCTTCGGCCGCACGCAACAGGGCGATGTTGCCGCTGTTGGCTTGCAGCGCCGGGTGTGCGGCGCTGTGGGCCAGCACCAGTTGTTGCACGGCGAATTCGGCATCCATCATCCCGCCGGGGCTGTGTTTGGCATCGAACAGATCAGCGGGCGCCGGACGCGAGCCGCGCACCTTTTCCCGCATGGCCCGCACCTCTTCGCGCAGCGCTGCTTCTTCGCGTGGGGCGCACAGCACGCCGCGGCGCACTTGCTCGAACCGTTCAGCCAATTCGGGCACGCCCGCACACCAGCGCGCCCGGGTGATGGCCTGGTGTTCCCAAGTCCAGGCGGTGTTGCTGCCGCGGCCCATTTGGTAGCGCTCGAAGGCGTCCATGGAAGTGACCAACAGGCCAGAGTTGCCGTTGGGCCGCAGCGCCGTGTCGATGTCGAAAAGCTCACCGCTGTTGGTGCGCAGGGTCAGCCAGGTGATGAGCTTGCGCACGAATGCCGAATAGACCTCCTGCGCGCGTTCGTCATCGTCGTCGTAGAGGAAGACCACATCGAGGTCGCCCCCGTAGCCCAATTCCTTGCCGCCGAGCTTGCCGTAGGCGATCACGGCCAACCGCGGGCCTTGCTCCACGCTGCGGTGGCGCTGCTTGAAATGTGACCAGGCCCACTGCATGGTCAGGTCGAGCATGGTGTCGGCAAGTGCCGACAGGTCGTCGGCCACCTCTTCGACGGTGATGCGCCCTTCAACGTCGCGCACCAGGGTGCGGAACACTTCGGCGTGGTGCGCACGGCGCAGGCTGTCCAGCAGGGCCTCTTCCGAATCTTCACCGGAGCGAACCCAGGCCGCATGGCGCGCCTGCATCTCGTGACACAGGGCGGCGCGGTCGAAGCGTTCGCTGAGTTGCCGTTCGTCGGCGAGTTCGTCGATCACACCGGGGTGGCGCAAAAGGTAGCGCATGGGCCAGCGCGCCAGGCCCAGCAGGCGCAGCAGGCGGCGCTGCACCTCGGGGCGTTCGACCAGCAGGGTGAGGTAGGTCTCGCGCCGCAGCAAGGGGTCCAGCCAATCCACGAAGCGCAGTGCGGCGTCTTCGGTGCAGTCGCCCGCATCGATGGCCTCCACCGCGCGGGTCATCAGGCGCGCCAGACGCAGGCGGCTTTCTTCCTTGAGCGAGGCCACCTTGGGTTGGGCCGCCCAGGGTTTGAGGCGTTCGCGCAGCGCGGTGGGCAGCCGCTCCAGGAAGGCCTCCGCGTCCACCGGCATCGTGGTCTTGGCGCAGCCCACGCAGGTTTTGCCGATGGAAGAAGGCCCAGGGTCGCGGCCGTCGTGCAACAGGGCATCGAATTCCCCCGCGACGAATTCGCGCGTGAGGCCCAGCTCCTCCAGCAGTGCGCAGGCATCGGCATTGCAGGGCAGGCCCATACTGGCGCCGATCCAGGCCAAATCGCCATCGGCCGAAGGCAGCAGGTGGGTCTGCTGATCGTCTAGATATTGGATGCGGTGTTCAATGCGGCGCAGGAAGGTGTAGGCCTGCGCCAAGCGGTCGGCGGTTTGCGGGCGCATCAGGCCGTGAGCCACCAGTTTGTTCAGGCTCTTGAGGGTGGAGCGGCTGCGGATTTCGGGGAACTGGCCACCGCGCACCACCAGCAGCAGTTGCACGATGAACTCGATCTCGCGGATACCGCCGCGGGAGAGCTTCACATCGTTGGCCCGCTCGGGCCGGCCGGCGGCGCGCCGTTGTGCCTCTTCACGGATCTTGCGGTGCAACTGGCGCAAGCCCTCGAACACGCCGTAGTCCAGGTACTTGCGGTACACGAATGGGCTGATGGCCGCACCCAAGGCATGGGCGCGGCCCGAAGCGACGGCCTGTCTGGGGGCCACCACCCGGCTCTTGAGCCACGCCAGCCGCTCCCATTCACGCCCCTGCACATGCAGGTAGTCTTCCAACATGGCCAGGCTGACCACCGGTGGGCCGGAGTTGCCGTTGGGCCGCAGCGCCAGGTCTACGCGGAAGACGAAGCCGTCTTCGGTCACATCACCGATGAGGCTGTAGATGCGCTTGACGACCTTGCTGAAGAACTCGTGGGCGGTGATGGGCACCGCGCCGTCGGTCATGCCGTCGTCTTCATAGACATAGACCAGGTCGATGTCGGAGGACACATTGAGTTCTCGCGAACCCAACTTCCCCATGCCCACCACCCACAGGTCGATGGGCCGGCCCGCCTGGGTGTGCGGTTGGCCGTGGCGCTGGCCCTCTTCCTGTCGGGCCTGGGCCAGGGCATGTTCCAGCGCCACCTCAGCCAGTTCGGTCATGGCGGTTGTCACCGTGCCCAGCGGCGCGTCTTCTTCAATGTCCAGCACCGCCAGCCGTTCGATGACGAGGTTGCGCGCCACCCGCAGCGCTGCAGGCAAACCGCGGCCTGCGGCCATCAGCGTTTGCACCAGCGCAGCCACGGTGGCCCCAGTGGGAGCCCCCGCCGGCACGGCCGCCAATTCCGCCGGGTAGCGGCGCCGGATGCGCTGCACGAAGCGGCTGTGGTCTGCGCAAACCCCGAGGGGCATCTTGAGGTCGTTCATGGGTACTGCCAATTCCACTCACGGGCACCCGGAACATCCGTGGCACAGTTCGCCTTGAACCGACACACCATGACAGCCTTAGAGGAATCCCAACCCGCGCGCCTGGATCTGCGCGATCTGCCCAAACCGGGTCGTCCTGTGCTGAAGGTCATGGCGCGTGCGGCGGTGGTGCTGCTGGTGGCGGCCTGGTGTCTGTTTTTGCTTGCCTGGCTCGCACTCTACGGCGTTTTCCTTCCTCGTGTCGGCGCATGGAAACCCGAGATTGAAGCCCGGGCTTCTTCGGCCCTGGGTGTGGCGGTGCGGATTGGCGAAATCGAGGTGCCTTCGGCGGCCTGGGTGCCCGCCCTGGTGCTCACCGAAGTGGCGCTGCTGGACGACCAGGGCCGGACGGCCTTGCGGCTGCCGCGGGTGTCGGCTGCGCTGTCGCTGCAGTCGCTGCTCAGCCTGGAACTTCGGTTTGAGCAGTTGCTGATCGAAGATGCGGCGTTGGAAATACGCCGCGACCGCCAGGGGCGCATCCGCGTGGGCGGGCTGACATTGGAAGACGATGCGCCCACCCCAGTGGACGGCAGCCAGCAGGCCGGGGATTGGTTGTTGGCCCAAGGCGAATTCGCCATCCGCCGAGGCCAGGTGCGGTGGGTGGATGAACTGCGCGGTGCGCCGCCGCTGGTGCTGCAGGATGTGGACTTCGTGCTGCGCAACAGCCTGCGCCGGCACGACTTCCGTTTGGACGCCACGCCGCCGCCCGAGTTGGGTCAGCGCGCCAGCCTGCGCGGGCGTTTTCGCCAGAGCCTGTTTGCCGCCCGGTCGAATTGGCGCAGCTGGGTGGGCGAGCTGTACGCCGAACTGCCGCGGGCCGATGTGCTTGCCTTGCGACCGCATGTGGACCTCCCGGCTGAAATGCTGGGCGGGCGCGGCGCGGCGCGTGTGTGGGTGGATGTGGACCGTGGCCGCCTGCGCGGGGCCACGGCCGATGTGGCCCTCAGGGATGTGAGTGTGCGCTGGCCCGGTGTGGCAGAGCCCATGGAGTTCTCGCAGTTCGACGGGCGGCTGTTGGCGCGCCAGGATGCACAGTCGGTGACGCTGGGACTTCAGCGGGTGGGCTTCACCACTGGCCAGGGGCAGACCTGGCCGGCCAGCGACATGAGGCTGGTGCTGCGCCACGCGCCGCAGGGGCCTCGGGGTGCGGCTGGGAATGTGGCTGGGAGTGTGGCCGTTGGGGCATCAGGCGCTGCCTCTGATTCAGCGCCGGATGCCACCGAGGGGGCAGAACGGTCTGAGCCGGTACTTCCTCTGCTGTTTGATGGCTTGGCCGGGCGGGTGATCGTCGGCGGAGAATTCAATGCCGCGGAGCTGGATCTGGGCCTGATGGCCTCGGTGGCGGCGCGCGCACCCCTGGGTGCAGTGGTGCACCGGCAGTTGGCCGGTATGGCGCCGCAGGGGCGGATTCAGGACATGAAGGCCACCTGGGAAGGGCCCGTGGAGCAACCCTCGCGCTACAAAGTGAACGCGCGCTTGGAGGGCTTGCGCTTGGAGCCTGGTGTGTTGGGAGGCGGTGGGCAGCCCACGCCCCACTTCGGCCGCCCGGGCCTTGGAGGTGCGGCCATCGTGTTGGAGGCCAGTGAATCCGGTGGCCGCGCCGAGGTGTCGATTCAACAGGGGCAGCTCGTGTTTCCGGGGCTGTTCGACATGCCCGAGCTGGCACTGGCCGACTTGCAGGCGCGCCTGGCGTGGCAGTTCACCGCGGACGGAATGGAAGTGCGGCTGTCGCCGATGACGCTGCGCAATGCTGACACTCAGGGCGAACTGCAGGGCACTTGGCGAGGCAGTTGGAGCGAGGCGGCCCGCGGCGCCGGTGTGCTGGACCTGACCGCACGCATCCAACAAATGCGAGCCGAGGCCCTGCACCGCTATCTGCCCACCGGCGTGCCGGCCGGTACGCGCGACTACCTGCGCCGCGCGGTGCGCGGTGGGCGACTGCAGGATGTGACGGTGCGGGTGAAGGGGGACCTGGCGAATTTCCCCTTCGAGCGGCCCGGGGCCAAGGGCGAGTTCCGGGTGGCCGGCCTGTGGCGCGACGGCACCTTCGTGATGCTGCCCGAGGAGCCCGGCTACCCCGCTTGGCCCGAGGCCACGCGGGTGGAGGCGCGGTTGCGGGTCAACGGCCAACGGGTCGAGTTCAACGAGGTGCGCGGCCGCATCCTGGGTGTTGATGTGGTGCGCACCAGCGGGTCGGTGGACTGGCTGGCTCCGTCGGTGCCGTTGTCACTGGACCTGCAGGCCCGCGGCGCGGCACAGGATTTCCTGCGCTATGTGCAGGCCACCCCCATCAACGAATGGACTTCGCGCGTGCTGGCCTTGGCGCAGGCAACGGGCTCGACTTCCTTGGCCCTGAAGATGGAGCTGCCCCTGGTGGGCAACGAGCCGGCGCGCGTGAGGGGCAGTGTGCAGCTCAACGGCAACGAAGTGCGTTTGAACCCGAGCCTGCCGCCGCTGCAGCAGGCGCGAGGGCGCGTGGATTTCAGCGAGCGCGGCTTCAACATCCCAGCGGGCACGGCACAACTCTTGGGCGGCGAGGTGGGCCTGGAGGGTGGAATCTCGCCCGGTGGCTCACTGAGATTGAACCTGCAGGGCACTGCGCAGGCCGAAGCGGTGAAGGCTGCGCCGGAGTTGGCTTGGTTGGCGCCTGTGTCGAATTGGCTCAGTGGGCAGGCGCCTTACCGGCTGAGCGTGGGAGCGGCGTCGGGCCAGTTGAACTGGGTGTTGACTTCGCCCCTGACCGGCATGGGCATCGGCTTGCCGGCGCCTTTGAACAAGCCGGCGGCGGCAAATTGGACGGCCACGCCGCTGCGTGTGCAGCTGACCGGCTTGGGCGGCCCGGCCGGCGCCGAACGGGAACAGGTGGAGATTCAGCTGGGCCGCCTGGTGCAGGCCCGTGTGCTGCGAAATGGCCAAACGGGCGCGGTGTTGGCTGCCTCCGTGGGTGTGGGGGTGAACGAGCCGCCGCCGCTGCCCGACAGTGGCACCGAGGTGTCGGTGGTGGCTGACCACTTGGAATTGGATGGGTGGAAGCGCCTGCTGGAGGGGCCTGCGACATCCCCCATACCGGCCAATGCTGCTGCGCCGTCAGCGCCGTCAGCGGCGGTAGCCCGGCGTGATGGGCCGCTGATGCTGCCCCAGGCGATACGGTTGCGGGCCGGCAGCGTGATGCTGTGGGGCCGGCAGTTGGATGCGGTTTCGGCCGTGGCGTCGCCTTTGCTTGCACCCGAGGGCGGCACGGCCTGGCGCGTGGACCTGCAGGCTGCTCAGATGGCCGGGCGCCTGGAGTGGCGTTCAGCCCCGCCAGGGGTGCGCGATGGTCACCCGCGGCTGCTGGCCCGCTTGTCGCGCCTGTCGATCCCGCGGGCGGCCGGCGAATCGGTGGAAGACCTGGCGGCCGATGAGGGCATCGAGTGGCCGGATGTGGATGCGGTGGTGGAGGACTTCGAATTGCGCGGCCGTCGCCTTGGACGCCTGGAAGTTCAGGCCGAGGCCGAGCGCGGGCGCGCCGGTGCCGCACGCGACTGGCTGCTGACCCGCCTCGTATTGGCCAATGCCGACGCGGCCCTGACGGCCAAGGGCAGTTGGTCGCCTGCCGGTGAGGTGGGCAGCAAGGCCCGCCGCACGGCGATGGACTTCGAGTTGGAACTCAAGGACAGTGGGCAGCTGTTGACCCGCTTGGGTTTGGAGCAGGCGCTGCGGGGAGGCGCGGGTGTGATTGCCGGACAGGTGGCTTGGCGCGGCTCACCCCTGAGCCCGGATGTGCGCACGATGCAGGGGCAGTTGCGGCTGGATGTGCGCAGCGGGCAGTTCCTCAAGGTAGACCCCGGCGCGGCGCGGTTGCTGGGCGTTCTGAGCCTGCAGTCGCTGCCGCGGCGGCTGTTGCTGGACTTCCGTGATGTGTTCCAGGAAGGCTTCCTGTTTGACACCCTGACTGGCGATGTGGCGGTGGTGGGGGGCGTGGCCAGCACGAACAACCTGCGCATGCGCAGCATCCAGGCTGCGGTGCTGATGGAGGGCACGGCCGACCTGAACCGCGAAACGCAGGACCTGCGGGTGCTGGTGGTGCCCGAGATCAATGCGGGTACCGCATCATTGGCCTATGCCACCATCAACCCGGCGCTGGGCTTGGGTACCTTCTTGGCGCAGTTGTTCCTGCGGCGGCCGCTGATGGCGGTCAACACCCGCGAGTTCAGCATCACCGGCAACTGGGTGGACCCCAAGGTGGAGCGGATTCAGCGCACCAGCCTGCCGACCAATGAGCAAGTGGACCGCGCGGTAGCCGCGCCCGAGCCGCCCCCTGCAGCGCCCAACACCAGGAGAGCACCATGACCCGCATCGCCGCCATCCAGATGGTGTCCACGCCCGATGTGCCGCGCAACCTGGCGCAGGCCGGCGAATTGTTGGCACAGGCCGCTGCGGCCGGGGCGCAGGTGGCGGGGCTGCCGGAGTATTTCTGCCTGATCGGGCGGCGCGACGAAGACAAGCTCGTGCATGCCGAGCAGCCCGGCCGGGGCCCGATTCAGGATTTTTTGCGCGAACAGGCGCAGCGCCATGGCCTGTGGATCATCGCGGGCACGATTCCCGTGGCTTCGCCCCAGCCCGGGCGGGTGTTCAACCGCAGCCTGCTGCTCAGCCCGCAGGGCGAAGTGGTGGCGCACTACGACAAGGTGCACCTGTTTCGCTTCAACAACGGACGCGAGTCCTACGACGAAGCCCGCGTGTTGATGGAGGGCTCGCAACCGGTGGCCGCCACGCTGGGCACCGCGCCGGCGCTGCGCGTGGGCTTGTCGGTGTGCTACGACCTGCGGTTCCCCGAGCTGTACCGAGCCTTGAGTTTCGGTGACCCGGCACAGCCGCCCTGCGACCTGCTGGCCGTGCCGGCAGCCTTCACCCACACCACGGGGCAGGCGCACTGGGAAGTGCTGCTGCGCGCGCGCGCCATCGAGAACCAGTGCTATGTGATGGCACCGGCCCAAGGGGGGTTGCATGAAAACGGCCGCCGCACCTGGGGCCACAGCCTGGTGATCGACCCCTGGGGCGAGGTGCTGGCCTGTGTGCAGGAGGGCCCGGGTGTGGCGGTGGCCGACGTGGATGCGCAGCGCCTGGCCACAGTGCGTGAGCAGTTGCCGGCCTTGCAGCACCGGCGGTTGGGCTTGGGCGCTGGAGGCGCGGCCTGTTGAGCGCGGCCCGGGCGCTGCACCTCAGACCGTTCAACGCCGCCCGAACATCATCTGCCGCGCCAGGGCCGGCTTGAGGCCTGGCAGGTGTTCCACGGCCCACAGGCCCAGGGCCCGGGTGGTGGCTGCGCCGGGCAAGTTCCAGGTGAAGCTGCGGGCCAGGAAATCGGTGGCGGCGATCATGCTCCAGCGGTCGGGGGCGCGCTCCCAATGCACGCGTGCCAGGGCCTGGGCCAGTGATTCGCCGCGCCGCTGTGCGCTGCGCAGCCGGTCGGTGAGTGCATGCGCGTCCCGCAGCCCCAGGTTCAGCCCTTGGCCGGCCACCGGGTGCAGCGTTTGTGCCGCGTTGCCGATGCGCACCAGGCAACCCGATTGCACCAGACTCATCTGCGCCAGCAGGCCCAGCGCGAAGGATTTCAAAGGCCCGATGGTTTCGATGCGCCCTGCGCCGGGCGGCAGCAGGCTGTTGAGCACGGCCATGCGCTGCGCGTCCTGCAGTTCGCTCACCGGGTCTTCGGCCGCATTGACGCACCACACGAGCGAGGCGCGGGTGAGGGAAGTGCCGTTGGCATCGGTGGCGGTGGATGAAGGCTGCAGCGGTGGCAGCGGTGGCAGCGGCAAGAGAGCCACCGGCCCCTGGCGCGAAAAGCGTTCGACCGCCAAGCCAGGTGTTCCACCGGCCAGGCCCACGGTGCCCACCCAGGCGGTTTGGCCGTAGTCGTGCCGCAACTGGCCCATCGGCGAAGGCGCGTTGGCGGCCTCACGCATGAACACGCCGCCTTCAGCCACCACGGCAAGGTCGAAGAATTCCGCGATGCCGGCATCCACTTCGACGCGTGAGGGCGCTGCATTCCCGGCGGGCGTGTCCACCTTCAAGCCCTGCACCGCCTGGCCGAAGCGGTGGTGCAGGCGGTGGGGCTGGCGGGCCTGTTCCTGTTCCCAGGCCCTTTGCAGAGCCGGCACCAGGATGCCGTAGGCCATCACGGCGCCCAGTTCGGGCACGCCCATGTCGGCGGCACGAATATGGACCTGGGCCCGCACACCCGCCAGGGCCACGGCCGGTGTTTCCTGGCTGACCTGTACCTGCAGAATGGGTTGGCTGCCTTCGGAGGGCCAGGCCCCCAGCTGGCGCAGCAGTTGCACGCTGCCCAGTGACAGGGCCAGGGTGCGCGGGTCTCGGCCGACATCGGCCTGCAGTTCGCGGGCGTCGAACAGGCTGATGCGCCACTGGGGGCAGCGCCGGGCCATCAGCAGGGCCAGGGCCAAGCCCACGGGCCCCGCACCGATGATGGCCATGTGGGGCGCTGCACTGGGTGCCGCGCTGTGGATGGACGGGTGTGCCGGGGGCCAGCCCCTGGCGTTTTCTGCAGACATGACCGCGAGCTTAGCGCCGCCGGGCGCCCGACTGGGCCCGTGCGGTCAAAGGCCCGCTTGGCGCAGGCGGCGAAGGTAGGCGTCTTCGTCGGGTGTGTGGGGGTAGGCGGCAGTGACAACCGCAGCGGACTGCTGCTTCACTTCGGCGTGCGCATCGCCGTAGGTCCGCAGGGCCGCCGATGCACTGGTTTGGCCCTGGGGCAGGGGTCGCGAACGGCGCCAGGCTTTCCACCAGGGAGAGGCAGACACGGCAACGCCAAAGTGGCCGACGGTTGAAGTGGATTCTGTCCTCATCATCAAGCTCCCCAAGGCATGAGACGGCTTCGCAGGGGGTGTGGGCCCACTGGCGAGGCATGCTGAGAGTGTGAGGTTTATTTGCGTCGAATTCATGACAAACAGCGCCGCGGATGCCCAAGAGTTCGCAGGTTTGTCACTGGCTTTTTTGGCCTGCCTGCGAACGGGGCGGCTATTCCCCAGGGCTCAGCCGCCTTGCGCGTTCGCGTACGCTAGGGGAATGCACAAGTTTCAGCCCCCGTCTTCTTCCGCGGCCTCAGTGGCCTCATCGGCCTCAGCGGCCTCATCGGCCGCTCCTGCCGGCATCGGCCTGTACCTTCGGGCCTACGCGGTCACCTTTGTGGTGTTCATGGGCATCGACGCCATCTGGCTCACCCAAATGGCCTCGCGCCTGTACCAGCCCACCATCGGCCACCTGTTGGCGCCCGAACCCGATTTGGTGGCTGCGCTGGTGTTCTACCTGCTTTACATCCTCGGAATGGTGGTGTTCAGCGTGCGCCCGGCCCAGCACGATGCCTCGCTGAAGGCGCCTGCGGGGCGAGGTGCGCTGTTCGGCTTGGTGGCCTATGCCACCTACGACCTCACCAACCAGGCCACGCTGCAGAACTGGCCCTGGATGGTGACCTTCATCGACCTGGCCTGGGGCACCTTTCTGACGGGCACGGCCACCTTGGCGGCCAAGGCCTTCCTGCAGCGCGGGCGCTGATCGGCACTGGAGTGAACCCTCCAATTTGTCCGGCGGCAGGGCTCCATACTTTGAAGGATGAACGCCT
>CAMCTE010000066.1 GCA_945878385.1 Azohydromonas lata NBRC 102462
GAAGAAGTTCGCACCCGTGCGGTCCATCTTGTTGACGAACGCCAGACGCGGCACCTTGTACTTGTTGGCCTGGCGCCAGACGGTTTCCGACTGCGGCTGCACGCCACCCACGGCGCAGTAAACCATGCAGGCGCCGTCGAGCACGCGCATGGAACGCTCCACCTCGATGGTGAAGTCCACGTGGCCCGGGGTGTCGATGATGTTGAAGCGGTGCTCGGGGTAGGACATGTCCATGCCCTTCCAGAAGCAGGTGGTGGCAGCCGAGGTGATCGTGATGCCACGCTCCTGTTCCTGCTCCATCCAGTCCATGGTGGCGGCACCGTCGTGCACTTCACCGATCTTGTGGTTCACGCCGGTGTAGTACAGGATGCGCTCGGTCGTGGTGGTCTTGCCGGCATCGATGTGCGCCGAGATACCGATGTTGCGGTAGCGCTCGATGGGGGTCTTGCGGGACATTTGGAATGACTCCAGAGATTAGAAACGGAAGTGCGAGAAGGCCTTGTTGGCTTCAGCCATGCGGTGGACTTCGTCGCGCTTCTTCATGGCGCCACCACGGCCTTCGGAGGCCTCCAGCAGCTCATTGGCCAGACGGGCGGCCATGGACTTTTCACCGCGCTTGCGGGCGCTTTCCTTCAACCAGCGCATGGCCAGGGCCACGCGGCGAACGGGACGAACTTCCACGGGAACTTGGTAGTTCGCACCACCCACGCGGCGGGACTTCACCTCGACCATCGGCTTCACATTGTTCAGCGCGACCATGAACACTTCCAGGGGGTCCTTGTTGGCCTTCTTCTCAACCTGCTCGAGGGCACCGTAGATGATGCGCTCGGCCACGGCCTTCTTGCCGGACTCCATGACCACGTTCATGAACTTGGACAGATCCACCGAACCGAACTTGGGGTCAGGCAGGATTTCACGCTTGGGGACTTCGCGACGACGCGGCATTTCACTCTTCCTTTTTGCTTCAGCTGGCTCCGGTGGCCGATCCACCTCAAGAGCCCGGCTCTCCATTCGGGAGGGCCGCTTACTCGGTCTGGCACTGGTTCAGTGCATCGTTTCCTTCAGACCGCCGAACATGTCAGTTCGAATCGCTTCGAGCCTGACCACTTGATACTGATCCGGCTGTTTAGGCCTTCTTCGGGCGCTTGGCACCGTACTTGGAGCGGGACTGCTTGCGGTCCTTGACGCCTTGCAGGTCAAGCGAGCCGCGCACGATGTGGTAGCGCACACCGGGCAGGTCCTTCACACGGCCGCCGCGCACGAGCACGACGCTGTGCTCTTGCAGGTTGTGGCCTTCGCCGCCGATGTAGGAGATGATCTCGAAGCCGTTGGTCAGACGCACCTTGGCCACCTTGCGAAGCGCGGAGTTCGGCTTCTTGGGGGTGGTGGTGTAGACGCGGGTGCAGACCCCGCGGCGCTGCGGGCAATTCTGCATCGCAGGCGATTTGCTCTTGGTGGGCTCGACCTCGCGGCCGTGTCGCACCAACTGATTGATGGTGGGCATGTAACTTGTTCCCGTTTGAAGTTACTTGGTTGGTAAAGAAAAAGGTGAATGGTCCACCCAGCCTGCACCCTCTTTTTGAAGATTGGTGCAGACAGCAGCAGACCCAGCCTTTTTCGCCGAAAAGCCCGCCAGTATAGTCGGACCCGGTGAACTCAGCAAGAACCCTAGTGCCACCCACCCGCGTGGTGTTGGACACGAACACCGTATTGGACCTGTGGGCCTTTCGTGATGGACGGGTACAGGCCCTGCGCACGCAGGTGGAAACGGGCGTGTTGGATTGGCCGGCCACAGCCGGGATGCGGCAGGAGTTGCAGGGCGTGCTGGCGCGCGGCGTAGCAGCGGCCCACGGCGCACAGGCCGATGCGGTGCTGGCCATGTGGGACCGCCATGCGCGCCTGGTGGAGCCCTCGCCCCCCGCACCCACGCAGCACCGCCTTCGCTGCCGCGACCCGGACGACCAGCCCTTTCTTGAATTGGCGATTGACTCCAAGGCGCAGTGGCTGCTCACTTCTGATCGGGATCTTCTGAGCCTGGCGAGACGGGCCGCTGCGCATGGCCTGCAGATCCGGTCACCCCACGGCTGGACGGACGCCGCGCTGCTCGGCGGCGCGAACCAGGGCTAAGGCCACCCGCTCCAGCACATCGTCCCAACAGCCCTGGCGGGCTTGGCGAAATAGGCGCGTGCGTGGGTACCAGGGCGAGTCGTCCCGGTCCATCAGCCAGCGCCAATCGGCCATCTGGTGCAGCATCACCCAGGTGGGCCGGCCCAAGGCGCCGGCCAGGTGGGCAATGCTCGTGTCCACCGTGAGCACGACATCCACGCTTTCGCACCAGGCTGCCGTGCCGGCAAAGCCTTCCAGGCCCGCGCGGTCGTGGGTGAGGTGGGCGGCGGCCTGCAGCGTGGCCTCGTCCTGCGCCCGCACATCGCCCTGCAGAACCACCAAGTCCACGCCGCTGGGCAGCGCCTGCAGCAAGGGGGCCAGGGCCATGCTGCGCTGTGCGTCTGACGGATTGGCCCGGTTGCCGCTCCAAGCCAGGCCCACCCGCAGGTGCTCGGTGCGAGGATGATGCTGCGCGAGGTGGGCCACCAGGCCCGCATCGGCATGGAGGTAGGGGCGTGGGGTGGACTGAAGCGGGTCGAAGCGGCGCAGCGCCAGGGGCAGGCTCATCAACGGACAGTGGAAATCGAAGCGCTCTTCGGGCGCCAGTCGGGTGGTCACGCGCAAGCCCGGCGCAATGGATTCGAGCAGGGGCCGCAAAGGTTCGGGCACCATCAGAGTGACCTGCGCGCCACGGGCCAGCACTTCGGGCACATAGCGGCAGAACTGCAGGGTGTCGCCCAGGCCTTGCTCAGCCACCAACAGCACGCGTTGCCGATGCAGCTTTTGCGCGCCGCTCCACAGCCGCCCGGCCTGCGCGGTCAACCCGGCATCCGGCGGACCCAACCTCCAACGGGATTCATAGGCCAGCCAGCCCTCGTGCCAGCGCTGGCTCATCAACAGCGCCAGGGCTTCGTTCCACTCGATTCGGTGTTCTTGCGGCGCCAGCCGGCGCGCCAGCGAATAGGAGCGCAGGGCCTGGGGCATCCGCCGCAGGTCGTGCAGCGCAATGCCGCGGTTGTAGTGCCCCTCCCAATCGGAAGGGTCCAGATTCACCGCACAGTCGTAGGACAACAAGGCCTCGTCGGCGCGGCCCATTTCACGCAGGGTGTTGCCGCGGTTGAGGTGGGTGGCCCCTACCGTGCCGTCCAGGGCCAGGGCAGTGTCATAGGCGGCCAGGGCTTCGGACTTGCGGCCGAGATTCTTCAGCCAATCCCCTCTTGCGCTGTAGGCACCAGCATGGTTTGGCCAGGCGGTGATGACCGCATCGGCCTCGTCCAGTGCAGCCTGCCACCGGCCCAGCGCGCCCAGGCACAAGCCGCGGTTGAAGTGCGCCTGCACATCCGCCCCGTCCAACCGCAAGGCCGTGTCGAAGCTGTGCACCGCTTCGTCGTGTCGGCCCAGGCAACGCAGCGTGTTGCCCCGGTTGTAGTGCACGCCGGGCGTGTGCACCGCGCAGAGGATGGCCTGGTCGAAGCTGCCGAGCGCTTCGGTATGGCGGCCCAGCGCGTGCAGCGTGGTGCCGCGATTGGCATGCACATGGGCTTGAGCCTGGGCATGGGTGTCCACCGCTTGATGCAACAAGGCCGCGTCGTAGTCGCACAGTGCCGCCTCAAACCGCTCGCAGGCCTTGTGCAGGTCCGCCCGCAGCAGGTAGGGGCGTGCGGCCAATGGCTGCAGGCGCACGGCTTCATCGAACTGCGCCAAAGCGGACACCGGGTCTTCGAGCAGCTGGTCGATGAGGCCCAGGTTGCAGTGCACCTCCGCGTGCAGCGGATGTTCAAGGGCCAGCGCTTGGTAGGCCGTGCGCGCGCCGCTCCAATCCGCGCGACGCACACAGTCGGCAGCGGATTCGAAGGACCAGCCCGCCGGCTCGACTGCTGCCGGGGCATGGATGGTGGACATCAGCGCTCCTGCCCACCCGGTGGGCAAGCTGTGTCGCAGTCTAGGGCCTGGGCGCGCGGGCCAAGGAGCAAACAGCGCCGGGATTGCCGACCACGGCGTGCACGATGCAACGGCGGCCCCAAGAAAAAGGCCACCGCGCCCGAGGGCAGCGGTGGCCTTTCAATGGGCCGGGTGGCTCAGGCTCAGGCCTGGTCGCCCCCTTCGCCCGCCGCAGTCTCGGCGTCGACGGCAGCCAACTGCGCCGCAGCCAGTTCCTCGGCTTCCTGGTTGGCAATGGCGCGACGCTCGGTCTCGTCCATCTCTTCCTTGACCTTGCGGGCCTGGTGGAAGGCCATGCCGGTGCCTGCGGGAATCAAGCGGCCGACGATGACGTTTTCCTTCAAGCCACGCAGTTCATCGCGCTTGCCCATGATGGCCGCTTCGGTCAGCACGCGGGTGGTTTCCTGGAAGGACGCCGCGGAGATGAACGAGTCGGTGGACAGCGAGGCCTTGGTGATGCCCAACAGCAGGTCCTGGTAGGTGGCGGGCAGCTTGCCCTCGGCGTGCATGCGGTCGTTGGTGTCGAACAGCTCGGAGCGCTCCACCTGTTCGCCGGAGATGTAGCCGGTGTCGCCGGAGTTGACGATCTGAACGCGGCGCAGCATCTGGCGAACGATGACCTCGATGTGCTTGTCGTTGATCTTCACACCCTGCAGACGGTACACATCCTGCACTTCGTCCACGATGTAGCGGGCCAGTTCCTCCACGCCCAGCAGGCGCAGGATGTCCTGCGGGTCGGCTGCGCCGTCGACGATGAGCTCGCCTCGGTTGACCACCTGACCTTCGTGCACCAGGATATTCTTTTCCTTGGGCACGAGTTCTTCCCAGACCTTGCCGTCCGGGTCGGTGATCTGCAGTCGCACCTTGCCCTTGGTCTCCTTGCCGAAGGACACCGTACCGGTGATCTCGGCCAGCGTGCCCTTGTCCTTGGGGCTGCGGGCCTCAAACAACTCGGCCACACGCGGCAGACCGCCGGTGATGTCGCGGGTCTTCTGGCCTTCGACCGGGATGCGGGCCAGCACTTCGCCAGGCAGCAGGTCTTGGCCGTCGCGCACCTGGATGAGCGAGCCGATGGGGAAGCCGATCGTCACCGAATGGTCGGTGCCGGGAATCTTGACTTCCTGGGCCATGCCGTCGAGCAGCTTGACCTGCGGGCGCACCACCTTGTTGGAGCCGCGGCGCTTGGGGTCGATGACCACCAGCGTGGACAGGCCGGTGACTTCGTCCACCTGCTTGGCCACCGTGACGCCCTCTTCCACATTCTCGAACCGCGCCTTGCCGGCGAATTCGGTGATGATGGGGCGGGTCAGCGGGTCCCAGTTGGCCAGCACCGTGCCGGCCTTGATGGTCTGGTCGGGCTTGATGTTGAGCGTGGCGCCATAGGGCACCTTGTGGCGCTCGCGCTCGCGGCCGTGCTGGTCGGAAATGATGATTTCGCCCGAACGGGAGATGACCACCAGCTCGCCCTTGCCGTTGGTGACGTAGCGCATCGTGGCATTGAAGCCGATGATGCCGTCGCTCTTGGCTTCCACGCTGGAGGCCACCGCCGCACGAGAGGCTGCACCGCCGATGTGGAAGGTGCGCATGGTCAGCTGCGTGCCAGGCTCGCCGATGGACTGCGCCGCGATCACGCCCACGGCTTCGCCGGAGTTGATCAGGCCGCCACGGCCCAGGTCGCGGCCGTAGCACTTGGCGCACAGGCCGAAGCGGGTTTCGCAGGTCAGCGGGGTGCGGACCTTGACTTCGTCCACGCCGGCGGCTTCCAGCTCGTCCAGCAGGTCTTCGTCGAGCATGACGCCCTTGCCCACCAGCACCTCTTGCGTCTCGGGGTGGGTCACCTCGATGGCCGTGACACGACCCAAGATGCGGTCGCGCAGGGACTCGATCACTTCACCGCCTTCGACCAGCGCGCGCATGTTGATGCCGTGCTCGGTGCCGCAGTCGTCTTCGGTGACCACCAGGTCCTGCGTCACATCCACCAAGCGGCGGGTGAGATAGCCGGAGTTGGCCGTCTTCAACGCCGTGTCGGCCAGACCCTTGCGGGCGCCGTGCGTCGAGATGAAGTACTGCAGCACGTTCAGGCCTTCACGGAAGTTGGCCGTGATGGGCGTTTCGATGATGGAGCCGTCGGGCTTGGCCATCAGGCCGCGCATGCCGGCGAGCTGGCGGATCTGCGCGGCAGAGCCACGCGCACCGGAGTCGGCCATCATGTAGATGGAGTTGAAGGACTCCTGCTCGACTTCCTTGCCGTGACGGTCGATGACCTTCTGCTTGGACAGCTGCGACATCATGACCTTGCCGACTTCGTCGCCGGTCTTGCCCCAGATGTCCACCACCTTGTTGTAGCGCTCGCCGGCCGTGACCAGGCCCGAGACGTACTGCTGCTCGATTTCCTTGACCTCGGCTTCGGCACGCGCAATCAGGTCGTGCTTCTGCTTGGGCACCAGCATGTCGTCGATGGCGATCGAGATGCCGGCGCGGGTGGCCAAGCGGAAGCCGCTTTGCAGCAGCTTGTCGGCGAACACCACCGTCTCCTTCAGACCGCACTTGCGGAAGGAGGTGTTGATGAGCTTGGAGATTTCCTTCTTTTTCAGGGCCTTGTTGATGTTGGCAAACGGCAGGCCCTTGGGCAGGATTTCCGACAGCAGGGCGCGGCCCACGGTGGTTTCCACGAGCTTGGTCTCGGGGGTGAACTCACCGGTGATCTTGTCCTTCACGTACTCGGTCAGGCGCACATTGATGCGGGCGGTGAGCTCGACCACGGCGTTGTCCAGCGCACGCTGCACCTCGACGACGTCGGAGAAGATCATGCCTTCGCCCTTGCCGTTGATGCGCTCGCGGGTGGCGTAGTACAGACCCAGCACCACGTCCTGCGAGGGCACGATGGAAGGTTCGCCCGAAGCCGGGAACAGCACGTTGTTGGAGGCCAGCATCAGGGCGCGGGCTTCCATCTGCGCTTCGATGGACAGCGGCACGTGCACGGCCATCTGGTCGCCGTCGAAGTCGGCGTTGAAGGCGGCGCAGACCAGCGGATGCAGCTGGATGGCCTTGCCTTCGATCAGCACGGGCTCGAAGGCCTGGATGCCCAGACGGTGCAGCGTGGGGGCGCGGTTCAGCAGAACCGGATGCTCCTTGATGACCTCTTCGAGAATGTCCCACACCACCGGGGTGCCGGATTCCACTTCCTTCTTGGCCGCCTTGATGGTGGTGGCGATGCCCATGGCTTCCAGACGACTGAAGATGAAGGGCTTGAAGAGTTCAAGCGCCATCAGCTTGGGCAGACCGCACTGGTGCAGCTTGAGCGTGGGGCCCACGGTGATCACGGAACGGCCGGAGTAGTCGACGCGCTTGCCCAGCAGGTTCTGGCGGAAACGACCACCCTTGCCCTTGATCATGTCGGCCAGGGACTTCAGCGCGCGCTTGTTCGCGCCGGTCATGGCCTTGCCGCGTCGGCCGTTGTCCAAGAGGGAATCCACAGCCTCCTGCAGCATGCGCTTTTCGTTGCGCACGATGATCTCGGGGGCCTTCAACTCCAGCAGGCGCGCCAGACGGTTGTTGCGGTTGATGACGCGGCGGTACAGGTCGTTGAGGTCGGAGGTCGCGAAGCGGCCACCGTCCAGCGGTACCAGCGGACGCAGGTCCGGCGGCAGCACGGGCAGCACTTCCAGGATCATCCAGTTGGGCTTGATGCCCGACTTCTTGAAGGCCTCCATGACCTTCAGACGCTTGGAGTTCTTCTTGACCTTGAGCTCGCTGCCGGTCATGTCGTTGCGCAGCTTGTCGATCTCGACGTCGAGGTCCATGTCCTCGAGCAGGATCTTGATGCCCTCGGCACCCATCTTGGCCACGAACTCGTCGCCGAACTCGTTGTACTTGGCGTCGAACTCGTCCTCGGACAGGATCTGGAACTTCTTGAGCGGGGTCATGCCAGGGTCGGTCACGACATAGGCTTCGAAGTACAGCACGCGCTCGATGTCGCGCAGCGTCATGTCGAGCACGAGGCCCAGACGCGACGGCAGCGACTTCAGGAACCAGATGTGCGCGCAGGGAGCGGCCAGGTCGATGTGACCCATGCGCTCGCGACGCACCTTGGTCTGCGTGACTTCAACGCCGCACTTTTCGCAAATGACGCCGCGGTGCTTCAGGCGCTTGTACTTGCCGCACAGGCACTCGTAGTCCTTGATCGGGCCAAAGATCTTGGCGCAGAACAGGCCGTCGCGCTCGGGCTTGAAGGTGCGGTAGTTGATGGTTTCGGGTTTCTTCACCTCACCGAAGGACCACGAGCGGATCTTCTCGGGCGAAGCCAGCCCGATCTTGATCGCGTCGAAGTGCTCGTCAGGGGTGAACTGCTTGAAGATGTCCAGCAAGCCTTTCATGGCTTAACTCCTTGTGTTCGTGAATTGATCTTGACAAGTAACCAGTGGCGGAAAACGCTCAGTTCTTCTCAAGTTCAATGTCAATGCCCAGAGACCGGATTTCCTTGACCAGCACGTTGAACGACTCCGGCATGCCGGCGTCGATGGCGTGCTCGCCCTTGACGATGTTTTCGTAGACCTTGGTGCGGCCGTTGACGTCGTCAGACTTCACGGTCAGCATTTCCTGCAGCACATACGACGCGCCGTAGGCTTCCAGGGCCCACACTTCCATCTCGCCGAAACGCTGGCCACCGAACTGCGCCTTGCCGCCCAGCGGTTGCTGGGTGACGAGCGAGTACGGTCCCGTGGAGCGGGCGTGCATCTTGTCGTCCACCAGGTGGTGCAACTTCAGCACATGCATGTAGCCCACGGTCACCGGGCGCTCGAAGGCGTCGCCCGTGCGGCCGTCGTGCAGAGTAGCCTGCGTGCGAGTGGCCGTGAGGCCCTTGCGTGCGGCGATCTCTTCCGGGTAGGCCAGTTGCAGCATGCCGCGGATCTCCTCTTCAGCCGCGCCGTCAAAGACGGGCGTGGCGAAGGTGACGCCGTGCTGCAGGTTGCCGGCCATCTCCAGCACCTCGGCGTCGGACATGGACTTGATGTCCTCGGACTTGCCGCCGCTTTGGTTGTAGAGTTGGTCGAGCACCTGGCGCACTTCAGCGGCCTTGGCATGCTCCTGGAGCATGTTGCCAATGCGCTGGCCGATGCCTTTGGCAGCCCAGCCCAGGTGCACTTCCAGCACCTGACCCACGTTCATGCGCGAAGGCACGCCCAGCGGATTGAGCACGATATCGCACGGCGTGCCGTCGGCCCTGTAGGGCATGTCCTCGACGGGCACGATCTTGGAGACCACGCCCTTGTTGCCGTGGCGGCCGGCCATCTTGTCGCCAGGCTGCAGGCGGCGCTTGACAGCCAAGTAAACCTTGACCATCTTGAGCACGCCCGCGGGCAGCTCGTCGCCCTGCGTGAGCTTCTTGCGCTTTTCCTCGAAAGCCAGGTCGAAACTGTGGCGCGTGGCGTCCAAGGAGTTCTTGACGCTCTCGAGCTGGTTGGCCACTTCCTCTTCGGCCGGGCGAATGTCGAACCAATGATGGCGCTCGACTTCATCGAGCAGTTCACGCGTGATGGTGGTGCCCTTGACGATCTTCTTCGGGCCGCCGTTGGCCACACGGCCGATCAACAGCTTGGCGATACGGTCGAAGGCGTCGGCCTCCACGATGCGCAGCTGGTCGTTCAGGTCCAAGCGGAAGCGCTTGAGTTCATCGTCGATGATCTGCTGGGCGCGCTTGTCGCGCTGGATGCCTTCGCGGGTGAAGACCTGCACATCGATGACGGTGCCGCTGGTGCCTTGGTCCACGCGCAGCGAGGTGTCCTTCACATCGGAAGCCTTCTCGCCGAAGATGGCGCGCAACAGCTTTTCTTCCGGGGTGAGGGTGGTCTCGCCCTTGGGCGTGACCTTGCCCACCAGCACATCGCCGGGGCTGACTTCGGCACCGATGTAGACGATACCCGACTCGTCCAAGCGGGCCAGTTGCTGCTCGCTCAGATTCGGGATGTCTCGGGTGATTTCTTCGCTGCCCAGCTTGGTGTCGCGGGCCATCACCACCAGTTCCTCGATGTGGATTGAGGTGTAGCGGTCGTCGGACACCACCTTCTCGGAGATCAGGATGGAGTCTTCGAAGTTGTAGCCGTTCCAGGGCATGAAGGCCACCAGCATGTTCTGGCCCAGGGCCAGTTCGCCGATGTCGGTGGAGGCGCCGTCGGCGATGATGTCGCCGCCGGTGACCACATCACCGCGCTTGACGATGGGGCGCTGGTGGATGTTGGTGTTCTGGTTGGAACGCTGGTACTTGATGAGGTTGTAAATGTCCACACCCACTTCACCGGCCAGTGCTTCTGCGTCGTTGACGCGGATCACGATGCGGTTGGTGTCGACATAGTCCACCACGCCACCGCGACGGGCGGCCACCACGGTGCCGCTGTCCTTGGCAGCCACACGCTCCACGCCGGTACCCACAAACGCCTTTTCAGGACGCAGGGTAGGCACAGCCTGGCGCTGCATGTTCGCGCCCATCAACGCGCGGTTGGCGTCGTCGTGCTCCAGGAAGGGCACGAGCGAAGCGGCCACCGACACGATCTGCGTGGGGGCCACGTCCATGTACTGCACGCGCTCGGGTGATACCAGCACCGATTCACCGCTTTCGCGGGCCGACACCAGTTCGTCGATCAGTGCGCCGTTGTCGTCGAGCGAGGCGTTGGCCTGCGCGATGACGTACTTGCCTTCCTGGATGGCCGACAGGTAGTCGATCTGGTCGGTGACCTTGCCGTCCATCACCTGGCGATACGGCGTCTCGAGGAAGCCGTATTCATTCAGGCGGGCGTACAGGGCCAGCGAGTTGATCAGACCGATGTTCGGACCTTCCGGCGTCTCGATCGGGCAGACGCGGCCGTAGTGCGTGGGGTGCACATCGCGCACTTCAAAGCCGGCACGCTCGCGGGTCAGACCGCCCGGGCCCAGGGCCGACACCCGACGCTTGTGCGTGATCTCGGACAGGGGGTTGGTCTGGTCCATGAACTGCGACAACTGCGAGGCACCGAAGAACTCCTTGAGTGCCGCAGAGATCGGCTTGGAGTTGATCAGGTCGTGCGGCATCAGTGCTTCGGTTTCGGCCTGGCCCAGACGCTCCTTCACAGCCTTCTCGATACGGGCCAAGCCCGAGCGGTACTGGTTTTCGGCCAGTTCGCCCACGCAACGCACGCGACGATTGCCCAGGTGGTCGATGTCATCGACTTCGCCGCGCCCATTGCGCAGTTCCACCAGAATCTTCACCACATCGAGGATGTCCTCGTTGGACAGCGTCATCGCGCCTTCGGGCGTGTCGCGTCCCACACGGGCGTTGAACTTCATCCGACCCACACGAGACAGGTCGTAGGTGTCGGGGTTGTAGAACAGGCGACCAAACAGGGCCTGCACCGCATCTTCGGTGGGCGGCTCGCCGGGGCGCATCATTCGGTAGATGGCCACGCGGGCGGCGAGTTCGTCGGCGGTCTCATCGCTGGCCAGGGTCTGGCTGATGTAGGCGCCTTCGTCAAGCTCATTGGTGTAGAGGGCTTGGAAGTCCTTCACACCGGCCTGGCGCAACTTCTTGAGCAGCGCTTCGGTGATCTCGTCGTTGGCCTTGGCGATCAGCTCACCCGTGTCGGCGTCGACCATGTTGCGGGCCATCACGCGACCCACGAGGTAGTCTTCCGGCACGCTGATGTGCGTGGTGCCGCCCTGCTCCAGCGTGCGCAGGTGACGCGCGGTGATGCGCTTGTCCTTTTCCACCACGACAGTACCGCTCTTGTCGGTGATGTCGAATCGGGCAATCTCGCCCTTCAGGCGATCGGCGACGAATTCCATCTGGGCGCCGGCGTCCATCAGGCGGAAGCTGTCGAAGACGAAGAAGTGCGCCAGGATCTGCTCGGGGTTCAGGCCGATGGCCTTCAGCAGGATGGTGACCGGCATCTTGCGGCGGCGGTCGACGCGGAAGTACAGG
>CAMCTE010000067.1 GCA_945878385.1 Azohydromonas lata NBRC 102462
CAGGACGCATGTGCAGGCCAGCAATTGCGCAGGCAGTGGCCACGGTTGGCCTTTGGTTGATGTCCCATGGTCAGGCAGCCAGCCAGGCACTCAGCCCGGTGCCCGACCCTGAACGAGGTCAACAGATTGCGCACAGCCGCACCCAGGGTCTGTGCGTGTTGTGCCACGCCATGCCCGGCGTGCCGCCCCATTTGGCGGGCGACCTGGGGCCCGCGCTGCACGGTGTGGCCTCGCGTCGCAGCGCTGCATTTCTTCGCGAACAACTGCTGCACCCCCAGCGGCTGAACCCGCACAGCATCATGCCCAGTTACGCGGCACCGCCCAACAGCTCACATCGGGTGGCCGCCTCGCAAGCCGGCCTGGCGCTGTTGTCGCCCACCCAGGTGGAAGATGTGCTGGCCTACCTGCAAACGCTGCGATGAAACGCCGCCAGTGGATGCAGCTGAGCGCCTGTGCGCTGGGTTCAGCCACCACGCCTGTCCTGCGGGCGCAGGGGCTTGAGCCCGCTGTGGGGGCGTCACCAGCCACACCGATCCGGTTTGAATCCCTGCTGGTCGACCTGCCGCTGAACCTCAAAAAGGAACTCCAGGACTGGGCGCCGGGTGGAATGCCCGTGATGACCGGGTTGACGCTGGAACTGCCCGAGTTGGTCGACAACGGCAACGATGTACGCCTGCGCGTGGCAGTGGAAAGCCCCATGACGCCCCAGCACCATGTGCGCAGGCTAGCGGTATGGGCGCCACGCAATCCCCAGGCCTTGGTTTTGGAAGCGGTGTTCACACCGCTTGTGGCGCGAGCCGAGCTGGTCACGCGCATCCGGCTGTCCTCCACACAACGTCTGTTGGCACTGGCCGAACTTTCCAACGGTGAGGTCCGCTGCGCGGCCATGTCCGTTCTGGTGGCCCTGGCCGCCTGCATCGAGGCTTAGGAGCGCAGGCATGAGCGCCCCGAAAACACCCGCCGCCAGCCCCACCGTGCGCGTTCAATCGCCGGCGCGAATCAGCCCGGGGCAAACCGTGGCCATACGGGTGGCGATTGCGCACCCCATGGTCACCGGCCAACAAAACGACGACCAGGGTCGGCGCCAAATCCGCAACATCCTCACCCGCTTCGAGTGCCACGGCCCCGCGGGGCTGCTGTGGGCCATGGACCTGCATCCTGCGATGGCGGCCAACCCGAGCCTGCAGTTCTTCCTGCGGCCCAGCGCCACCATGACGCTGAGTCTGCGGTGGTGGGGCGACCAGGGTTTTGAGCATGAGCACACTCACGAACTGGTGGTGACTTGAGGTGGTCACGGCGCTCATCCGCACAGCGCGATTCGCCATCACAGTGGCCCTGACCCTGGCTGCCTTGGCCGCAGCAGCCCGCCCTTTGGCATTCGCTGGTTCGCGGGGCCAGAACACACCGCCCGGGCTGCAGCAGCGGTCCGGCTACGAAGACATGAGCGCATCCCTGCAGGCCCTGCAACGGGACATGGGGCTGAATCCGGCCTGGTTGTCGATCGAGCAGGGCCGTGCAGCCTGGAACGCCACAGCCCCGGCGCAGCGCAGTTGCGCCTCGTGCCACGGGCCCCTGGATTCGATGGCGCGCTCGGCCGCCGCGCATCCCCGCTGGCATGCCGCTTCCAATCGGCCCCGCACCGTGGAGGACCAGGTGCTGGAATGCCGGCGCCGGCAGGAAGGCTCGGGCATGTCCCAAACCCGGCCCCAGCTTGGTGATGGGATGTCCCTGGCTCTCAGCGCCGCGCTGGTGGCGGCGTCCCAGGGCCAAGCCCTCAGCCCCGACCCTCATCCCGCACTCGCGCCCTGGGTCGAACAGGGCCAGCAGTTGTGGCACCAGCGCATGGGGCAGTTGAATTTGTCCTGCGCCCAGTGCCACGACCAACGGTCGGGCCAACGCCTGGGCGGCACCCGCATTCCACAGGGTCACGACACCGGCTATCCCTTGTACCGAATGCAATGGCAGGGACTGGGCAGCCTGGAGCGGCGGTTGCGTGGCTGCATGAGCGGCGTCCGCGCCGAGCCCTTTGCACCCGGCGCCGACGAATGGCGCGCACTGGCGGCCTATATGCACCGGCGTTCGGCGGGCCTTCTCATGGAAGCCGGCGCCATCCGGCCATGAGGGGCCCTCAGCCCTGGCAGATCAGGCTTTGCGGGTCACCCGTTTTCGAGCGCGGGCCCGCGCAGCCGGCGCATCCGATGCAGCCGGCGCAACAGGCGAAGGCCCCGTTCCCAGCGCCACCTCCAACAGCCGCATTTCCTCTGCCAAATACACCGCCAGCCGCTGCACGCTGGGCACCGAACTGTGGCAGGCCGTCAAGCCGAAATTCATTTGGCCGTTGTAGCTGGCGCAGGTGATGTTCAGCGCCTGACCATGCTGCACGATGGACGCCGGGTAGGCCGCCAACACTTCCGCTCCGCGGAAGTACAGCGGTTTGTCAGGCCCAGGCACATTGGAGATCGTGCAATTGAACATGGGCGGCGTGCGTCCGCCGATGCCGGTGAGCAGGGTGAAGATCGTGGGGGCCATCAGCAGCATCGTGTACTGCATCATGGCCTGCCGGGGCAGGCCTTGAACATGGTCCTTGGCGGCCTTCACCGAGCTGCGGATCGCGGCCAGACGCTCCACTGGGTCGTCCATGTCGGTGCCCAGGGTGCACACGATGAAGCTGATGGCGTTGCCCGTGTCTTCGCTGTCAGCCGGCCGCACTGAGACAGGAATACCGGCGGTCAAGGGCTTGTCGGGCAACTCGCCACGCTCGAGCAGAAAGCGGCGCATGGCGCCGCCGCACAAGGCCAACACCACATCGTTGAGTGTGCCGCCCACCGCCTGCGCCACGGCCTTCATGCGGTCAACCGGGAAGTGCTGGGTGGCGAAGCGCCGCTTTTCCCGCACCCGCCCATTGAGCACGCTGCGCGGTGCATCGAAGGGCACGGCCAAGCCAGCGCTGGGGTCTCCGATGCGCTGGATGATGCGGCCAAAGGCCAGCGCCAGTTGGGGCACTGAACGGGCCTGCGTGCTCAGCGCCTGCAGCGCCGCTTCCGTGGCCTGCGCCACGGTGGCCACCTGTTTTTCACGCCGCGGCTTGCGCTTCAGCCCTCCCGAGGCCGCATCCGCACCGGCTGCCCAGAACGGGGGCAGGGCAAGCGATGAATTCGCATCCTCCGCGAAGCCTCGGAACAGGGTTCGCACACCGCTGACCCCATCGATCAGCGAATGGTGCATCTTGATGAACAGCGCAAATCGGCCGCCCTCCAAGCCTTCGATGAGGGTGCATTCCCAGGGCGGACGCGTGAGATCGATCGGCGTGGAATGTAGCCGCCCGACCAATTCACCGAGCTCGCGCTCGCCACCGGGCCAGGGCAGGGCGGCATGTCGCAGGTGGTATTCCAGGTCGATGTCGTCGGTCTCGATCCACGCCGGCACCGGGTTCTTGGTGAAGGCGAACTTCAGCCGCCGGTTCCAAGGTGCCGCGAATTGGCGATGCTCACGAAACTCCACCATCATGCGGCGCATGTAGTCCTGCGGTGCGTCCTCGGGCACTCGGAAGGTCAACAGGCCCCCCACATGGTTGGGCGTGGCGCGCGACTCCGTGAACAGCCAAGCGGTGTCCAGCGGGTTGAGGCGAATCGAGCCGTCCATCATCAGGCTTCAGCGGCAGCCCGTGTGCGTTTGCGGGCAGGGGCCTTGACGGCAGAGGGGGCGGGAGAGGAGGGGGCGCGCTTCTTGCCGGCCGCCACCTTCTTCGCAGGCTGCGCTCTCTTGGCCGAGACGGGTTTCGGGGCAGACGCGGTTTTCCGAGGTGCAGTAGCCGTGGCAGCCTTGGTGGCCTTGGTGGCCTTGGCGGCCTTGCCAGGCTTCCAAGTCTTGCGCGCATTTCTTGCCAGTTCCACCACTCGGGCAATGTCTTCGTCGGTGTAGGCGCCACCCACACCGGCGATCGCTGCGAGCTTCATGCCGTGCTTCAAGCCCAGCTTGTAGATCTCCTTGACCTTCTCCCACTCAGTGTCACGCCCGATGGTGAACACCTCGAAACGACCCGCCAGCGCCAGCGTGATCGTCTCGGCCAGGCAGGCATAGATCACATTGGGTGGCAGGCCGATGTTGCGCAGGCCCTTGCATTTGCTGGGCAACTCGATTTCACCGGACTCGATCACCAGCACATCCGGCCGCTTGGCCACTTCCTCCGGGGGAAGATCCAGAGGGCGGGCCACATCGGTGATCACGCAGCCGGGTTTGACCTTGGTGATATCCAGGATCTTCTTGCCCGCACCCGAAGTGGAGGTGACGATCATGTCCATATCGGCCAACAGATCGTCATAGTCGGTCGAACACACCACATCGGCATCCGGCGTGTCTTCCAGGATCGAGGCCTTGAGCTGTTCCAACTTCTTCAGGTCGCGCCCGGCAATCACCACCTGCTCAAAGGCCATGGCCAGCAGGCGTGCACTGACCGAGCCGATCGAGCCCGAGGCACCGATCACCATGGTCTTGGCTGCGATGCGCTTGCCCTTGTGCGGCAACTCCACCAGGCCCATGCGGCGCATGGCGTCGGCCGCGGCCCACAGGGCGCCCGATGCCGAATAGCTGTTGCCCGTGGTGATGGGCAGGCGCGAGCGCTTGGCCACCGTTACACCCGCATCGCCCACCACCTTGGTGAAGGCGCCCAGGCCCATGATCTGCGCGCCCATCTTCTGCGCCATCTCCGAGGCCGCCAGCAGGCGGCGGTAGGTGAACTCAGGCGAATGCGACAGCATCTCCTTGGGCGTACCACCCACGCTGATCAGCCAGCCCTCAGCCTCGGCACCGGTGGGGCTGATGATGTTTTCCATCTTGCAGTACACCATCGGCGGCATGTAGGCCGCGGCCTGCTCGATGCGGTTCATGATGGCCTTGGGTGTGGCCTTGGGGATGGGAAAGGCGTTCTTGATGTAGTTCTGGCTCAGCGGATGGATCACGAACGCGAAACGGCGGATGTTGCGGAACTTGCCCGTGGGGTGCAGCAGCCGCGGCTGCATGTCCAACTCATCCAGGATTTCGTTGAAGTCGTCGTCAGACACTTCCTCCTCGGGCTTGCCCAACGCTGCCAGGATCATCGCCTCGATCACATTCACACCCACCACGCGCTCGAAGAGCTGGGGGCTCACATCGATCACCAGATTGACCTTGCACTGCTTGAAGAAGGCCATGCGGTCATCGTCCACTGCCGAAGTGATGATGGTCTTGCCTTCCAGATTGGCCACGGTACCCACGGCCTTGATCTCGCCATAGGTGCCTACGATCAGGTGGGCCTTGCCCACCGCAGCCGACAGGCGGTTGCTCTTGAAGCCCGGCAACAGGCCCTCCAGGTACTCACCGCGTTTTCCCGACAAGGCCAGGTCATGGCCCTTGGCATACAGCTCCAGCTGCTGCAGTGAAGTCAGCATCTTCGGAGCGCCCGTTTGAATCAAGGCGTCAGCGAAGTTCAGATTGGGCGTGTAGTCGGTCAGCGCCTGTGCCATGTCCCAGTTGCGCGCGCCACTGAAGAACAGGGTGATGTTGTTGTTGAAGTAGTGGCCCAAGGCGTGCTGCACATGGCGCACCGCCCGCACCTGCAACAGGCGGCGCAGCCGCGCACCGGTGGTGGCCGGCACCCGCGTGACCACGTTCAGCAAGTGCTGCGTGGCCTTGTTGGTCACCGTGCTCTGCCCAACATTCCAATGGTCGCCGATCTCGCCCAAACCCAATGCATCGGCCTGCGCTTGGTGGCGCCGCATCAGTTCCCAGGCCTTGGTGGTGTCGTTGTCGGCGCCAATGCGTTTGACC
Source organism: Azohydromonas lata NBRC 102462 (assembly GCA_945878385.1). GTDB lineage: Bacteria > Pseudomonadota > Gammaproteobacteria > Burkholderiales > Burkholderiaceae_C > RFTU01. Next base: position 5,806 of record CAMCTE010000067.1, read on the forward strand.
TGAAAGCGCTGCCCCAGGAATTCGGTTTCGAACTTGAAGTCCTGCTTGGAGGACCCCAGGGAGACGGTGACGACCTTTTTCATGGCGGTGCAGTGTGAGGCAAAGGAGGGCAGAGGCGCGGCGAATCAGCGGGGCGGGGTTCGCGCAGCGGAGCGTGTCTTGGTGGCGGCCTTGGTGGCGGCCTTAGCGGCATCCTTGGGGGCTACCACTTTACGGGCTGCCACTTTACGGGCTGCAGCTTTGCGGGCTGCAGCTTTACGAGCCGCAGGTTTGCCTGCCGCCGGTTTGACCGTGGGTGGCAGCAATTTGCGGATCAGCGCTTCGCACTGGCTGATCGTCATGTAGCGCGGCACGGGGTAACCGGTATGGGCTTCCTTGCAGGCCGCGCGCGCCAGCGCCGGTATGTCCTGTTCACGCAGGGCTTCGAGATGTACCGGGATGCCCAGATCACGGTTGAGGGCTTCCACACCGGCCATGAACTTCTCTGCCAGTACATCCTCGCCTTCGCCATCGGCACCCAAGCCGGCGCGAACCGCCAGGGTGGCCAGGCGGCCCGTGATGGCCGGCGCAGAAAAGCGAAGCACATGGGGCAGCACCATCGCGTTGGCCAAGCCGTGGGGGGTGTGGTAGCGGCCACCGAACTGGTGGGCAATGGCGTGCACGTAGCCCACATTGGCGCGGGTGAAGGCGATGCCGGCGTAAGTGGACGCCAGCGCCATCTTCTCGCGCGCCTCCAGACGGTGTCCTTCGCGGTAGCAGGTGCGCAGGTTCTCGAAAATCATGGCCACCGCCGACAAAGACATGTTCTCGGTGTAAGGCGTAGCCCATTGGCCGATGAAGGATTCCACCGCATGGGTGAGGGCGTCGATGCCGGTGGCGGCCGTTACGGCCGGGGGTAGCCCGGTCATCAGGGCAGGATCCAACGCAGCCATTTTGGGCACGATGCGTGTATCGACGATCACCAACTTGCTTTGACGCTCATGGTCCGCCATCACCGCCGCCACCGTCACTTCCGAGCCCGTACCGGCCGTGGTCGGCACCGCATAGATGGGCACGGGAGTGTTCAAGCCCTTGAAGTAGCCTGCCAGCGCCCGCAGCGGTTTGCGCGGGTTGGCGATGGACACCGCCATTGCCTTGCTCGCGTCGATGGACGAACCACCACCCACCGCCACGATGGCATCGCAGTCGTGCTCGCGGTAGGCCGCAATGCCGCGCTCAATCAGCGGTATCGGTGCATCGGGCGTGATTTCATCAAACACGGCATAGGCCGCGCCGCCTGCCGTCAGGGCATCGGTCAGGTGCTTGAGCAGCCCCAGCTTGTGGATGATGCCGTCGGTGACGATCAGCAGTTTGCGGTGGCCGAAGCCGGCAACAGCCTGGCCCAATCGAGCGCTGGAGCCCGGGCCGACCAGCAAGGTGGGTTGGGGAATGGGCAGGAAGCGAGTGATCTTGCCGGCGCCCTTCATCAAAGCCCCGAGTCCGGCTGCCACTGTGGATTCGGGAATGAAGTCGAGTTTCATGCGTTCACTGTCTTGGAAAGGCGTCCCGCGCGACCACGGCCAGGAGCGTCTCGCTTTGTACCTTCCCCAGAGCCCGAAACCTAGGGCACACCACCCAAATCAAGGGCGGTGTTAACCGCAGGAGGTGCGTCGCATGTCACACCTTTGCTGGTCTTTGATTTGACATAATATACATCGTAGCGGTGTTCAAGAACCTCCGCGCTTCTTCTCCAACGCCTCCGCCAAACTCTCGCGCCCGGCCCATCGCGCCGCGGCCATCGCGTCTTGCCCGCCCGGATTGCGCTGACGCGGATCTGCGCCGGCGGCCACCAAGGCCAAAGCCACATCTTCACGCCCAAAGCGCGCGGCCATGATGATCGCCGTCGAGCCCGCCGGGTTGCGCGCGTGCACATCCGCGCCCGCCTTGAGCAGCACCTTCAGCGTGGCCACATCGCCACCGGAGGCCACATAAAGGATCGGCGACCAGCCCGGCCGGTTCACCGCCGCGCCACGGCCGATGAGCCGCTGCGCCCAGTCCGAGAGCCCGCGCAGGCTGGCCATCATCAGTGCGGTTTCGTTGCTCACATTGGGCTGGTCCACCTTGAGGTCCGCGTGCTTGATCAGCGCCTCGGCAACCTCGAAGTGGCCGTCCCGCAGCGCCGTGATCAGCGGCGGCTCACCCCGTTCATTGGGTGTGTTGGGGTCAAAACCGCGTGCCAAGAGCGCGGAAACGGTCTTCCCATCGTCCAGTCCCACGGCGGTGAAGAATCGCTGGTAGATATCGGCATGAGCCAGCGACGCAAAAAAGTAAAAAGCAACAAAAACAATGAACTGAAGAACTTTTTTCATCATCGACTTCATCTTGAATTCAAGTGGAAGTTGAGCATTCATGGCGACTATTTCATTTACTTATGCGGTTAATTTGAACAAACGCATGAAGTTTTCGGTCGTCACACGGGCAACCTCCGCCACTTCCACACCTCGCAATTCAGCCACCTGCTGGGCCACCTGGGCCACATAAGCCGGTTGGTTGACCTTGCCCCGGTACGGCACCGGGGCCAAAAACGGACTGTCGGTCTCGATCAGCATCCGCTCCATCGGCACCCACGACGCCACATCGCGCAGGTCCTGGGCATTTTTAAAGGTGAGGATGCCGGAGAAGGAAATGTAGAAGCCCAAGTCCAGGGCCGCACGCGCCACCTCGGCCGTTTCGGTGAAGCAGTGGAAGACCCCGCCGCACTCCCCTGCCCTTTCCTCCTTCAGGATCTGCAGGGTGTGCTCGCTGCTGCTTCGCGTGTGCACCACCAAGGGTTTGCCACAGCGCCGCGCCGCACGAATGTGGGTGCGAAATCGCTGGCGCTGCCACTCCATGTCTTCAATGCTGCGCCCGTTCAGGCGGTAGTAATCCAGCCCCGTCTCGCCAATGCCCACCACTTTGGGATGCGCGGCCAGGTCCAGCAGCATCGCCTCGTCGGGCTCGGTCAACTGCTCCGTATCGGGGTGCACGCCCACCGTGCACCACCAGGCTGATTCCTGCTCGGCCAAGGAACGCACCGCCGGGAACTCTTCGATGGTCGTCGAAATCACCATGGCCGCGTGCACCTGCGAAGCGGTCATCGCGGCCTTGATCTCGGGCAGCCGATCGCGCAATTCGGGGAAATTCAGGTGACAGTGGGAATCGATGTACATGACTTCCTATTCAAAGCGTCGGCACTTGATGCCGCACGGAAACAACTGACCTCAGGGGCCCGGTGCGGCCTGCCTGCCCGAGGCACGCCGCCCCTGCGCACCCGCCGCACGCGCCTGCCAGCATCGACGCCCACTGAGCACGAGAGACTCCACCAGCAGCGGTGCGTTCCACGGATGTTCAGCATGCCGAGCCGTGCGCTGCAACTGCTGCCACCAGGCGGAAAGCGGTTGCAGTTGTGCGCCAGTCGGCAGAGCTTCCTCAGGGAAGTAGCAGGCCGGCGCGCCGTGCGCGCGCGACATCAGGTCCAGGCAAATCTTCTGCAAGGCGTCCACCACCCGGGGCACCGGGATGCCGTGCAGCATGTCGGCGCGGCCCTGCTTCACCAAGTCGGGCAATTCCGGCCACAGGCGGGCATCCAGGCCGTCGCGCGCCATGGCCCAGGCCTCCTGCGGCCGACCGCCGGCGGCCTGCAACAAGAACTCGGCGCCTTCCAGGCCTTGTTCCTGCAGCCAAGCCATGGCCAGTTCAGGCGGAGGCAGCGGCAGTTCCAATCGTTGGCAGCGGCTGCGCAAAGTGGGCAACAGGGCCTGGGGGTCCGACGCACTCAGTACGATGCGCAAGGCGCCAGCCGGTTCTTCCAAAGTCTTGAGCAGTGCGTTGGCGGCCACCAGGTTCAGTGCCTGTGCAGGGTGCAAGACGAGCACCTTACCGCGGCCACGGCTGCTGGTCTGGTGCCCCCAGTCAATGGCTCGCCGCACATCCGCCACCCGAATTTCACGGCCGCCGGACTTGGCCTTGCCGGCAGTCGCTGAAGCCGCTTCTGCGCCCTCCTCGCCTGAAACCGTCAAACCCAGGCTGTCACGCAGAGCCTCCGGCGCCAACACCATCAAGTCGGGGTGAACGCCAGCGCCCAGCAGATGGCAGGCCTCGCAACGGCCACAGGCAAAGCCCGGCAAGCCCGGCCCTTCAGCGAAGGCCACCGGTGATTCGCACAACCAGGTCTGCGCCAGCACCATGGCCAACTCGAACTGCCCCACACCCAATGGCCCGTGCAGCAGCAAGGCATGACCCTGTTGGGCCACCGCTTGAGTCCAAGGCGCGCGAAGCCAGGGCAAAGGCCAGCGCCCTTCGGCGTTCACCCAGAGCGTCTTGGGTGGTGAGGAGGCGCGTTCGTTGGCCAGCCCCATGCTCAGCGGCCTTCCAGGTCGCCAGTGGCCCGCTCGGCCATCACCCCCAATACCTGGGCCGTCACCTCATGCGCCGGCGCGGTCGCATCGATGATGGCGAATCGGGCGGGCATGGACAGCCGACGCTGCTCGTAAGCCTGCCGCACGCGCGTGAAGAATGCAGTGTCCTGGGCTTCGAAGCGGTCGGGCTGGCGCACCGCCACGCGCCGGGCCTGCGCCACTTCAGGCGGCACATCGAACAGGAAAGTCAGGTCGGGTTGTCGCCCTGCCTGCACCCAACCTTCGAGTTGTTGCAACACGGCCCAATCAAACCCCCGGCCACCGCCCTGGTAGGCAAAGGTGGCGTCGGTGAAGCGGTCGCACAGCACCACCGCACCACGCGCCAATGCCGGCTCGATCACGCGCAGCACATGTTCGCGCCGTGCGGCAAACACCAGAAGTGACTCGGTCAGCGGATCCATCGATTCATGCAGCACCATCTCCCGCAGCCGCTCGGCCAATGGCGTGCCACCAGGCTCGCGCGTCAGCACCACCTCTCGGCCGCAGCCGCGCCACCACTGCGCCAAGGCGGCCAGGTGGGTGGATTTGCCGGCACCGTCGATGCCTTCAAGGGAAATGAACAAGGTTGGTCCTTCGACTAGGGTTTGCCGTGGGGCATTTTCTGGTACCGCCAAACGGCTCGGTTGTGCTCGTCCAATGTCGCACTGAAATGGCTGCTGCCGTCGCCCTTGGCAACGAAATAGAGCGCCGGGGTGCTTTCCGGCTGTACCGCGGCCTTCAGAGACTGGGCACCGGGCATGGCAATCGCGTGCGGCGGCAGGCCCCGACGCGTGTAGGTGTTGAACGGTGTGTCGGTCTGCAGGTCGCGCCGGCGAAGGTTGCCGTCAAACGCGCTGCCCAGGCCATAGATCACCGTCGGATCGGTCTGCAGCGGCATGCCCAGTCGAAGTCGGTTGGCGAACACCCCGGCGATGCGGGCCCGGTCAGCCGCCTGGCCGGTTTCCTTTTCCACGATGGAGGCCAACACCAGCACCTCGGCCGGGTTTTTCAAAGGCAGGTTGGGCTGACGCTGGGCCCAGGCCCGGTCCAACTGCACCTTCATGGCCTCGTGGGCCCGCAACAGCACGGCGCGGTCACTCACACCCTTGCCATATCGGTAGGTGTCGGGGAAAAACCAGCCCTCGGCCGGCAATCCCGGCGAGCCCAAAGCCTGCATCACGGTACGGTCGTCCAGGCCCTGCAAGGTGGGCCGAATACCCGGCGAGCGTGACAAGGCCGCACGCATCTGCGCAAAGGTCCAGCCTTCGATAAAGGTCACCGACTCCAGGCTTTCGTCGCCGCGAACCATCTTGTCCAACAACTCGGCAGGCGTCACACCGGGCTCGGCCGCGTAGCTTCCGGCGCGTATGCGCCGCGCCTGGCCCGACCATCGAAACCAGGCCTGCAGAGCCCACACGGGCGTGTCCACCCCGGCACGTACCCAATCGTCGGCCACTGCGGCCGCGCTGCGTCCCCGCTCCACATTCAGCTCCACCACGCCTTGACGCAAGTCCAAAGGGGAGTGCAACCACCAGAAAACGGTGCCGACCGCCGCGCTCATCAACAGGGTCAGTGCCGCAAGCAAAAGCCACCACCCGCGCGGCCCGCGGCGAGTTGGACGGCGCCGCGGTTCAGCGGAACGGCGATCCGCAACCCTCTTGGCGCCTGTGTTCATGGCTGCAAATG
>CAMCTE010000068.1 GCA_945878385.1 Azohydromonas lata NBRC 102462
TGACCACCCGGCTTACTTGCTGCGCAACCCGATCGACAAGGCCAAGGCTTGGGATGACCTGTGCCTGGCGCTGGACACGATGGCCGAGTTGGGCAAGGCTGCCACCTGATGCCTTGATGGGGTGGCTGCGCCAGCGCAGGCCTGCCAGGCTCAGGGGGCTTTCTTTTCCTTGGTGGGGCGGACCCAACCGCTGAGGCTGACCTGCTTGGCGCGGGCCACCGTGAGTTGGCCGGCAGGGGCGTTCTTGCCGATGGTGCTGCCTGCGCCGATGGTGGCGCCTGCGCCCACGGTGACCGGGGCCACCAGCACACAATTGCTGCCCACATGGGCATCGTGTTCGATGACGGTGCGGTGCTTGTGGGCGCCATCGTCGTTCGCGGTGATGCTGCCATCGCCGAAGTTCACCCATTGCCCCACGGTACTGTCACCGAGGTAGGCCAAGTGGTTGGCCTTGGCGCCATCGGCGAGTTGGCTATTCTTCACTTCGACAAAGTTGCCGATGTGCACCTCGGCGCCAAGTTGAGCGCCAGGGCGCAGGCGGGCATAGGGGCCGACCAGGGAGCGTGGGCCCACCTGCACCGGCTGACCGGCGCCGTCGATGTGGGTGTAGGGGTGGATCACCGCGCCCTCGCCGATGAGGGCGTCCGCAATCACGCAGTGCGCGCCCACGCGCACGCCGTCGGCCAGATGCACCGTGCCTTCGAAGATGCAGTTCACATCGATCTCGACATCCGTGCCGCAGGTCAGACGCCCCCGGACATCCAAGCGGGCCGGGTCGTTGAGCCGCACCCCGGCTTCCATCAGGGCTTGCGCCTGCTGAAGCTGGTGGCGACGTTCCAGGTCGGCCAATTGCGCGGGGCTGTTCACACCCAACACCTCGGTTTCGCTGGGCGCCTGGGCGCTGGTGACTTTCAAGCCGTCGGCCACCGCCTGGGCCACCACATCGGTGAGGTAGTACTCGCCCTGGGCGTTGTCGTTGCGCAGGTTCATCACCGCGCCCTTGAGCCACGCGGTGGGAGCGGCCATCACGCCGGTGTAGACCTCGCGGATGCGGCGTTGTTCTTCGCTGGCGTCCTTGTGTTCGACGATGCCGGTGATGACGCCAGCGGCGTTGCGCAGAATACGGCCATAGCCGCTTGCGTCTTGCAGTTCGATGGTGAGCAGGGCCAGGTGTTGCCCTGCGCAGGCCTGTACCAAAGCCTGCGCGGTGCGTGCGGCGATGAGGGGCACATCGCCATTGAGGATGAGCGCGGTGCCGGTGTCGGGCAGGATGGGAACGGCCTGCTGCACCGCATGGCCCGTACCCAACTGGGGCATCTGCCGCACGCAGCGGGCCGCGCCGTTGATGCCGGCCACACAGGTTTCAACGGCCTCAGCCCCATGGCCGGTAACGACCGTGGTGTGCTGCGCGTTCAATGTGGCGGCGGTGTGCAGCACATGGCCCAGCAGGGGTTGGCCCGCCAGGGTGTGCAGCACCTTGGGGCGGGTGGACTTCATGCGGGTGCCTTTGCCCGCGGCCATGATGATGATGGCAAGCGTCATGGTGATTCCTGCCACCACAGGGCGGCGCAGCTGCAATTATCGGCGCAGGCCATAGGCCATAGGCCATCGGCCGCCAGGCCCAGCAGGGCGCTGCCGCTGGACCACGCCACCCGCGGTGGCTGCCTGCGATCAGGGCGTGAGCGTGATGGTCACACCGTGGCTTTGTGGCTTGGCGTTGGGAAAGTCGGACAACGCCGCAGAGAACATCGCCCGAAAGACCGAGGCTTCCGTGCTGATGCCGGTGGACACTGCGCGGGCTTCCCACAGCGGCACGCTGCTGGCGCGGTCGCGCAGCAGGATGGCCACTTCGCGGTCCGGCGGCGGCGCCGTGCGCCAGCCCGGGGGGGTGCTGTAAAAGCGCTGGCCGGTCCAGGCCGGGCCGCGCCAGTAGCGCGGGCCCCAACGCCACCACAGTGGGTCGGCCCAGGGGGAAATGTCGTAACGGGTGACGCGTGCCCCGATCTGCACCACCACATCGGCAGCTTCGAGAGACGGCGCCTGTTTGAAACCAGCGGACTGCAACGCGCCGTGGGCTGCCGCCTCGAGTGGCGCCATGACGCCGCCGGCTGCCGCCTGCGCGGCCTGCGAAGGCAAGCGCTCGATGAAGTAGCTGCCCGCGCCGCGTCCCGCGGGCCACTGGCCGTAACTGCTGACTTCACTGGTGAGCTGGTTCAGGGACGCGCAGCCGCTGAGGGCTGCCAGGGCCGCGGCCAGGGCCACGGCACTGAGTTGACGCCGGTTCATTGATCCTCTCCTGATTCGAGCGGCTGCAACCGAATGGTGGCGCCGGTGCCACCCATGGGCTTTGTGCTGCCGCAATCATCGTCGTCGTCGAAGGCCTTGTCACCTTGCGGATCAGGCCTGCCGTGCGCTTGGAGCGTGGTGAAGGGGTAAAGGTTCCGATCCATCATGTGCGAAGGCACGATGCTGCCCATGGCGGTGAACATGTTGTCGATGCGGCCCGGGTACTGGCGGTCCCAGTCTCGGATCATGGCCTTGATCTGAGCACGCTGAAGATTTTCCTGGCTGCCGCACAGGCTGCAGGGAATGATGGGGTACTGGCGCACCTGCGCCCATCGTTCGAGGTCGGCTTCGGCCACATAGGCCAGCGGCCGGATGACGATGTGCTGCCCGTTGTCGCTGACCAGCTTGGGCGGCATGCCCTTCATCTTGCTGCCAAAGAACATGTTCATCAACAGGGTCACCACCATGTCGTCGCGGTGGTGGCCCAGGGCGACTTTGGTACAGCCGAGTTCGCTGGCCACGCGGTACAGGATGCCGCGGCGCAGGCGCGAGCACAGGCTGCACAGGGTCTTGCCCTCGGGCACCAGGCGCTTGACGATGGAGTAGGTGTCCTGGTTCTCGATGTGGAAGGGCACGCCGACCTTCGTCAGGTATTCAGGCAGCACCTGCTCGGGAAAGCCGGGCTGCTTCTGGTCGAGATTGACGGCGACGAGGTCGAAATCGATGGGCGCGCGCTGGCGCAGGTTCATCAGAATGTCGAGCAGGGCGTAGCTGTCCTTGCCGCCCGACAGGCACACCATGACCTTGTCGCCGGGCTCGATCATGTTGAAGTCGGCAATGGCCTGGCCGACCTGCCGATGCAGGCGCTTGCTGAGCTTGTTGGCTTCGAATTCGGCCTTGGCGGCGGCCTTGGCCGCATCCGCCTGAGGCGGCGCTGCTGTGGCGGTTGTGGGCTCGGTGTGCAAGCTCACTTGTGGTCCTTCATGCCGAAGACCTCCACGCCCACGGCATCGCAGTCGGGATACACATCGGGCTTTTCGGTGCTCACCCGCGCGGCGCGCACGCGGGGATGCGCCAGCATGAGCTGCATCACATCGTCCACCAGCGTTTCCTGCAGGTGCACATGGCCCTGGGCCACGCGCTGGGCGATGGAGCGGCGGATGAAGTCGTAGTCCACCACTTCATCGAGCTGGTCCTTCTGGGGGGTGGACATCGACATGGGCACATAGAGCTCGACATTGATGAGCACGCGCTGTTCGCCACGCTTTTCGAAGTCGTGCACGCCGATGTTGATCCACACCTCATAGTTGCGCAGGAACAGGCGCCGACAATCCATGAGGGCAGGATGGGACAGCAGGGTTTGCATGGGCAGGCCTTGTGATGACTAGGGTTGTGTGGAGCCGGCTGCAGGCTATGTGCGGGCTGCAGGTGTGAGGAACAGGACATCGCGCGACTGCGCGGCCAGGTGCTGACCGCCGTCCACCAGCAAGGTGGTGCCGGTGATGGCCGGGGCATTCAACAGGAAGGCCACGGCGCGTGCGATGTCTTCGGGTGTGGAGGAACGGCCCAGCGGCGTCATGGTGTGGGCCTGTTCAAAACCCTGTTCGGTCATGGGGCCGGAGACCAGGGTGACCCCAGGGGCTACACCGCAGACGCGAAGCACGGGCGCCAAGGCTTGGGCCAGCAAGGTGTTGGCGGCCTCCAAGGCGGCCTTGCTCAAGGTGTAGGAGAGGTAGTCGGGGTTCGGGTTCCAGAGCTTTTGGTCCAGCAGGTTCACCACACAGCCCTGTTGCCCGGGCTTGGCCTTCAGATGGGCGTGCAGGGCCTGCGCGAGCAACACCGGGGCCGCGGTGTTGGCCTGCAGGTGCAGAGCAAGCCGTTCGTAGCTGAAGGTCTCGGCGTTGTCGTATTCGAAAACGGAGGCGTTGTTCACCACCGCGTCCCAACGGCCAAAGTGCGCGACGACGGCATGTGCGAGTTCGCGCGTATCTCCCTCGACGCCGAGGTCGGCCTGCAGCACCTGCACCGGGGCGCCCCGCGCGCGCAGTTCGGCGGCCAGCGCCAGGGCCTCGCCTTCCGAACGGCGGTGGTGCAGCGCCAACGCCCAGCCTTGTGCAGCCAGTTCCATCGCAATGGCCCGGCCGATGCGGCGCGCTGCGCCAGTGACCAGGGCCACAGGACGGGGCTCAGGGGTGGTTGTTGGGGTTGGGGAGGTCGATGGGGGCATGGGGTAGGGCCTGCTTCCTACAATGGGACGCATGCACAAGGCGCCGATTGATTTGCCGGAAGCCGAATTATCGGCGCTGCACACCACTGCGCTGTCTGGGGTCATTGGCCAGGGCCTGGAAGCCGATGGTGGTTGGTGGCCCTTCGACCGCTTCATGGCCGCGGCCCTTTACACGCCGGGCCTGGGCTACTACAGCGGCCCGCACCTGCCCTTTGGCCTGATGCCGCAGGACGGCAGTGACTTTGTGACCGCGCCGGAACTCTCGCCCCTGTTCGGAGAGGCCCTGGGGGTGCAGGTTCGGCAGGCCCTGCAGGCCACCGGCACGCGGGTGGTGTGCGAGTTCGGTGCCGGCTCGGGCGCCCTGGCGGAGCAACTGCTGCAGGCCTTGGGTGATGCGGTGGAGCGCTACTGGATTGTCGATTTGAGTGGCACGCTGCGGCAACGGCAGGCGCAGCGCCTGTCGCGCTTTGGTGCGCGGGTGCAGTGGCTTGACGAATGGCCTGAGCATCTGGAAGCGGTGGTGGTGGCCAATGAGATGCTGGACGCCTTGCCGGTGACGCTGCTGCATTGGGACGGGGTGCAGTGGTGGGAGCGTGGGGTGGTGTGTGCACCTGATCCAGACCCTCGTGCGGCCACCGAAGTGGGGTTGAAGGACACGGTGAGATTTGACTGGAGCGACCGGCTGACGGCCCTGCGCCCGCCCGTGGACGGCCGTACGCCATCTGCACTTGAAGACACGCAGATGCAGTGGGCGCAGCGCTTCGCGCCGGGCACGGTGGTGGAAATCCACCCCCAGGCCGAGGCCTTCATGCGCAGCCTGGCGTCATGCCTGCTGCGCGGCGCAGCTTTCTTCATCGACTACGGATTTCCCGAACACGAGTACTACCACCCGCAGCGCACGGGTGGGACGCTGATGTGCCACCGCGCACACCGCTCAGACCCGAACCCCTTGGTGGAGGTGGGCCTGAAGGACATCACCGCGCATGTGAACTTCACGGCGGTGGCCTTGGCCGCGCAGGAAGCGGGCATGACGGTCTTGGGCTACACCTCGCAGGCGCGCTTTCTGATGAACTGCGGGCTGGTGGACATGATGGGTGCAGTGGAACTGAAGCAGCGCGCTCATGCGGCCAAGCTGGTCACTGAGCACGAGATGGGCGAACTGTTCAAGGTCTTGGGGGTGGCCGCAGGGCAGGGGTTCGACGCGCTGGGCTTTGCCGCGGGCGACCGTTCGCACACCCTGTAAGCGCATCCGAAAGACGAGGCGAACATGTTGCGTTGGGCCCTGGTGATTCTGCTGGCACTGGTGTTGTTGAGTTGGGCGCAGCCGCTGCTGCAACGAATGGGGCTTGGGCGCTTGCCGGGTGATTTCCGCTTCCGGCTGTTTGGCCGCGAGTGGTACCTGCCGGTGGCCTCGACGATGGTGCTGAGCCTGGTGGTGTCGCTGCTGGTGAAGGTGTTCTAGCTACTCTTCGATCAGGCGCTGCCGGCCACCCGGATGCCCTCGGCCCATGAGCGGTTCAGCGGGTTGACAGGTCGGCTCTTCACGATAGGGCCGCAATGCGGGCTTCGTGAATGCGCTGACCGATCTCGGGCCCGCGAGCGCCATCGGCAGCGGCTTGTCGCGCCACGGCCGCGGTGTCAAGGGCCTGCGCGCGTGCATGGGCGGCCAGCAGGCGTGCGGCCTGGGGATAGTCGCGGTCCTGCAGGCCCGCGCGCCCTCGTGCATCGCACTCGCAGGCCTGCAGGACCAGGGGCAGGCGCTCGGGGCGCCGCCAGGCATCCAGCCGGTCGAGCAGCCGCACGGTGGCCGCTGCGCTGAAGCCCAGGCTGCCGTGAATATGTCCGTGCTCGCGGGCTACCAACTCGGCCAGTTCGCGGCAGTCCTGCGGCACGCGCAGGCGTTCGGCCACTTGCTCAAGCAGCCGCACGCTGCGGGCTTCGTGACCGATGTGCCGCGGCCATTCCTGCTTGGGCGTGGTGCCCTTGCCCAGGTCGTGGCACAGCGCGGCAAATCGCACGGACAGCGGTGCCTGGGCTGCTGCGGTGGCGTCCAGCACCATCATCAGGTGCACGCCCGTGTCGATTTCGGGGTGGTGCGCGGGCGGTTGGGGCACGCCCCACAGCCGGTCGACTTCGGGCAGCAGGCGCTGCAGCGCCCCACAGGTCCGCAGCACTTCGAACATCCGGCTGGGACGCGGCTCCATCAGCCCGCGCGAGAGTTCCTGCCATACGCGCTCGGCCACCAGCGCATCGACCTCACCGGCGTGCACCATCTGGCTGCACAAAGCCAGGGTCTCCTGGGCCACCGAGAAATCGGACCAGCGTGCAGCAAAGCGCGCCAAGCGCAGGATGCGCACCGGGTCTTCGGCGAAGGCCGGGCTGACATGGCGCAGCACGCGCTGCTGCAGGTCGGCCTGCCCACCGCAGGGGTCGATCACCGTGCCGTCTTCGGCCTGCGCGATGGCGTTGATGGTGAGGTCGCGCCGCTGCAGGTCTTCTTCGAGCGTGACACCGGGATCGGCATGGAACTCGAAGCCGTGATAACCGCGCGCGGTCTTGCGCTCGGTGCGCGCCAGAGCCACTTCTTCGCGGGACTGTGGGTGCAGAAACACTGGGAAATCGCGGCCCACCGGGACATAGCCCAAGCGGGCGAGGTCTTCGGCGCGGGCACCCACGGCCACCCAATCGCGGTCGCCCGGGGTGCGGCCCATGAGGCGGTCGCGCACCGCGCCACCCACCAGATACAGGCGCCAGGGCGTGTCAGGCGCGGAACCAGGGGCCATGGTGAATCGTGGGTTGGGGTGTGACTGGCGCGGCGGCCCGCGCGGTTCAGCGCCGACCTGCCCGCGTGCGCAGGGCGTCCAGGCGGGCGCAACCTTGGCCAGGGCTGAGGTAGGAGGGGCCCACGGCCTGCAGCGAAGCGGGCGTGATGCCGATGGCGTCCAAGCCGGGCAGCGTTCCGCTGGCCACATTGGGCACCTTCATCGAGGCCAGGTTGTCGCGAGACATCAGCGGCTCGCCCGGCATCGCTTCCATGGCCAGGGCCTGCAGCGTGGCCAGCGCCCCGGGAAGGGGAATGATGGGCCGCGGATGGCCGCTCCACTGGCCGGCCAGGCGCACCAGATCGGCCAGGGTGAACACGGCAGGCCCGGCGCATTCGAGCACCGCTGGGGTTTGCCCCGGCTGAAGCAGGCTGTGCACCAGGGCTTGCGCCACATCTTCGACCCACACGGGCTGGAAGGTGGCGCTGGAGCCGGCCAGCGGCACGAAAGGTGCCAGTGCTTGCAGTTGCGCGAAGGTGTTGAGAAAGCGGTCGCGCGCGCCGAAGATGACCGAGGGGCGCAGGATGGTCAGGGCGCTGCCCAGGCCTTGCAGGGCCGCTTCGCCCGCGGCCTTGCTGCGCAGATAGTTCGACGGTGCCTGCGCACTGACGCCCAAGGCGCTGACATGCACCACGCGCGCCACGCCAGCCTGTGTACAGGCTTGCGCCAACTTCGTCGGCAAGGCCACATGGGCGTGTTCAAAGGCCTCGGGCGAGCCCTGCAGGATGGCCACAAGGTTGATCACCGCGTCACAACCTTGCACCAGGCGCAGCAGCGCCTGAGGGTCGTGCACATCGGCCTGCACCGGCACCACACCAGGCAGGTGCCGGATGGCCTGGGCATGCGACAGCCGGCGCGTGGGCACGAGCAGCGTGCCACCACCGGGCATGGCGCGGGTCCACTGCTCGCAGAAGGATTGGCCCACGAAGCCGGTGCCGCCGAGCACCAGAACCCGCTTCGGGGCGCCGCTGGGGGAGGTGGAGTGGGCGGAGACTTCCGGGGTCGATTGGACGTTCATCGGGTGGCGATCATGACGGTTCAGGGAATCTCGCGGTCGGGGTTGGGGGCCGAGGCCTCGCGCGGGCCGATGGTGCTGCCCAGCCGCGCCTTCAGCGACACATTGGCCTGCCCCATCATCGCCGCATACAGCGTGGCGTTGGACAGCACCTTCTTCACATAGTCGCGCGTTTCATTGAAGGGGATCGATTCGGCCCAGGCCGCCGCTTCAATGGCTTGGCCTTCGCGCCAACGGCGCGGGCGGCTGGGCCCGGCGTTGTAGGCGGCGGCGGCCATGGCTTGGGAGCCGCCGAAGTCATCGAGCACGATCTTCAGGTAAGCCGTACCGATGCGCAGGTTGGCATCCCGCTCGGTGATCATCTCCGGCTTGAACGGCAGACCGATGCGCTTGGCGGTCCATTTGGCGGTGGCGGGCATCACCTGCATCAGGCCCGAAGCCCCCACATGCGAGCGCGCATCGGTGATGAATCGCGATTCCTGGCGGATGAGCCCGTACACATAGGCCGGGTCCACGCCGATCTCGCCGGTCTTGGCCAGCACATCGCGGCGGAACGGAGTGGGAAAGCGCTGTTCGAGATCGATTTCCTGCCGCGTGCGGTCGCTGGTGTTGATGCAACGGTCCCAGATCTCGCGTTCGCAGGCGCGTTCGGCGGCGGCCAGCAGTTCGCGGTCGCTCATGCCGCGCAGGCTGAAGTTCCATTCCCGCACGCCTTCGCTGCGCAGGCCCAGGGACAAGAGGCGCAGGGCGCGGGTAAGGCCCGGATGCTGCAACGCGGCCTCGCGTTCCAGCGCGCTGGGCTTGGCCGGTTTGGGCGGAAGAGTCAGGACTTGGCCCGTTTCTTCCAGGGCCAGCTTCCCGTAGAAGTGCAGGGGCGAGGCGATGCGCTGTAGCGTCTGCTGGGCATCTTCGCGCTGGGCCTGCCCTTCGCTGCCGTTGCGGGCGGTCTGCAGCAGCGCGCGTGCGCGCCAGAATTGCCAGGCCGGGTCCTTCTGCTCGCGCTCGCTCATGGCGTCCACGGCGCGCAGCGTCAGGCGTGTGGACAACGCATCGGCGCTGCGCAGCGCACTGCGCACACCCCAGGCCAGCACCTCATCGGACCAGGCCACGGGCTTGCCGGCGCGGTCGGCGGCTTCCCACGCACGGCGGTAGTGCTGTGATGCTTCGGCCATGCCTTTGAAGCCCGCCTGACGGCCGATCTGGGCCCAGGCCCAGGCTTGCCAGTCGGGCGACATCTGGCGGGCCCAGCGCGATTCCAACCGCTTGGCCGCGTCTTCCGGGGACTCCTGCGCGCGGCGCGCCAGTGCCAGGGCAGCCAGCGCGCCGGCCTGGGGCGCGGGCCAGGCGCGCTTGGCGTCCAGTGCCTTGGTGGCGTTGTCGGTGATCTCGGCCACGGCCCTTTCCACTGCGGTACCCAGGCTCTCCGCCGTTTGGCGGGCCACCTTGGGCCGGTTGGTTTCAATGGCCAACTGCAACTTGCGCCATGCGGCATCCTGCCCCAGCACCTTGGCTTGCACGAGTGTGCGGCCCATGGTCTTGCAGCCATCATCGGCTTCGCGCTGGGCCAACCAAGCGGCCAGGGCGCGTTCATGCAGGTCGGCCTGTGCACGGCCCAATTCGTGTTCGGCCAGTGCCGCGTAACAGGTGACCTCGCGGTCGTCGTTCATCTTGAAGCGCGGCATGTCTTGTGCGAAATCGGCCCATGCGCGGCGGCGGCCCAGCTCCAGCAGCCAGTCGTTGCGCAGTCGGTCTTCCACATAGCTGCCGGGCCAGCGTTTGTAGAACTCTTCCAAGTCGGCAGTGCCCGCTTCAGTCAGGCGCAGGCCCATGTGCCAGTAGTCCACCCAGGGCGCCAGCGGATGAGATTGCCGTTGGGCGGTCTGCCGCAGGGTGTCCAGCCTGGGCTTGTCGCGGCGCTTGAGGGCGTCGCGTGCCTCTTGGATCAGGGCGTCTTGAGAGGGAAAAGTGACGGACGACTCGGGCATTGGAGCGGTGGCGGTGGCCCCGTGCGCGGGGTTCATCGCCGACAATGCAAGGCAGAGTGCGGTGGCCGCACGCGTGAGCGCGTGGCGCCATTGGTCATTCATGAGGGGCTTCAAGCCTTGGGGCTGCAGTGTTCGAACCGGCATGGTGCACAAGTTTGCACGAGGAAACGGGTGATACGCCAATGGATTTCAAACTCGACCCTACCCGTGACAAGTCGTTGCTTCGGCGGCAACTGCAGGTGGAGCGCCAAACCATGGTGGACCGCGCCCTGCGGGCCGAGCAGTTGCAGGAGGTGCTGCGGGTGTGGCTGCTGGGTCGTCGCGAAGTGGCCATCGGGGCCTACTGGCCCATCAAGGGCGAGTTCGACACGCTGCCGGCGTTGTACCGCTGGGCCGAAGCCGACGGACAGCGCATCATCGGTTTGCCGGTGATCCTGCGCGAGAACAAACATCTGCGCTTTCACGCCTGGTGGCCCGGCTGCCCGATGGAAGACGACGCCTACGGCATTCCCAAACCCAAGGACACGCCGCAGTTTGAGCCTGAGTTGCTGTTGGTGCCCTGTGTAGGCTATGGGCCCAAGGGCTTTCGCCTGGGGTATGGCGGGGGCTTTTATGACCGCACGCTGGCTGAATTGCGCCCCAAGCCCCTGACCGTGGGCCTGGCATACGCCCATGGTCATGTGCCGTGGCTGCAGCCTGAGCCGCACGATGTGCCCTTGGATGTGATCCTGACCGAAGAGGGCGTGGCATGGCAGCAGACCGGATGACCATGGACGGGCGCCTTGGCCGCACCCTTTGCCGCTGGGCCGTTGTCGGGTGGGTGTCCCTGTGGTGGGCCGGCGTGTCTGTGGTGTGTACGGCTGCTGCAGCACAACTGCCGCAACCTGAAGTTCTCGGCCCCCAAGTGCAAACACCGGTGCGCGTGCTGTTCGTGGGCAACAGTTACTTTTATTACAACGACAGCCTGCACAACCATGTGCGCAGGCTGGTGGCCGCTGGCAGCGACGGCATTCCCGAGACGCGGCTCGAATTCAAGTCGTCGACCATCGGCGGCGCCTCGCTGGCGCACCATGCCATCGAATGGCTCACCGAGCCGGGCCGCATCGGCATTCGAGAGCCGTTTCAGCTGGTGATTTTGGCCGATGGCAGCGCGCAGCCGCTGTCTGAGGAGCGCCGTGCGAATTCGCGTCGGCTCATGGCCCAATATGCGCAGACGATACGGCAGCGTGGCGGGCAGGTGGCCCTGTACATGACCCATGTGTATGCGCCGCCGCACCTGCAGGTTCGGCCCGACAACCTGCCGCTGACCGCGCGACACTACATCGAGGCGGGCAACGAGATCAAGGCGCTGGTGATTCCTGTGGCCCTGGCCTTTGAGGAGGCCTACCGCCGCCGGCCGGGCATCGTGCTGCATGCCGACTTCGACGGTTCGCACCCCTCCTTGTTGGGCACCTACCTGGCCG
>CAMCTE010000069.1 GCA_945878385.1 Azohydromonas lata NBRC 102462
AGGCTCACGAGCAGGTGTTCGCAGGCGTCATCGAAGGCGTCGATGTCCAGAGCATGATCGGCACTGCTGCCGGTGCCGGTAGTCGAATGGCTGCTGATCGGCCGTGCACCGCCTTCGAGCACGAAGACTTCATGCCGAAGGCGCTGCGCAGCGCGTACCTCATCGAGATGACGGGCCCAATGCACCTTCAGCGGCCGTTGTTGAACGGGAGCAAGCGACCGTGCGGTGTCCGAGCGGGCGGTGGTGTAGGCCAGTGAAGTCATATCGGGCTCCTTTCGCAGTCCTTATGCTGCGGGGTGCCGATGACGCTGGCGTTTCAGATTGGTGAAGAAGCGATGAAGGTCGAGGCTTCAGTAGGGGTCGGGAACTGCAGCGTCCGAGGCCTGGACCGCTGGGCCTGGAGCCGCACTGGAGGCGCTTTGACCGTCACGCACGCGAGCCGGCGGAATGGTCAGCGTGAATGTGGACCCTGTGCCCGGGGTGCTTTCCACCAGCAGTTCGCCACCGTGGCGCCCGATCGCATGCTTGACGATGGCCAGTCCCAGCCCGGTGCCACCGGTCTCGCGGGAACGGCTCTTGTCCACTCTGTAGAAGCGCCGCGTGATGCGGGGCAGGTGCTGCCGGTCGATGCCGATGCCGGTGTCGTTGACCTTGATCTCCAGGTAGCCATCGCCACGCCAAATCGTGGACAGCCTGATCAGGCCGCCTGCCGGCGTGTAGCGCACGGCGTTGCTCATCAGGTTGCCGATGGCGCTGGAGAGTTCGCTTTCTTCGACCGCCACTTCCAAGCCCGCGCGTTCGGGCCGCTCCATTTCAATTTGATGCCGGCCCTCAGACAAGTGCTGGGCATCGGACCAGGCCGATTGCAGGAAGGGCAGCAGGGGCAACCAGTTGGCGATGGCCGGGCGGGGGCTGCCCTCCAGGTTGGCCAGGGTCAGCAGGTCCTGCACCAGCTTTTCCATCCGCACGGTCTGCTGGCGCATCAGGTCGAGCACGCGGTCCTGTTCGGGCCCTTCGAGCGCGATGGACTGCATCGTCTCCACGAACCCTGCCAAGACTGTCAGCGGTGTTCGAATTTCATGCGACACATGGGCCACGAAGTCTCGGCGCATCACTTCCATGCGGTCGGCTTCCGTCACATCGTGGCACAAGATGAGGCGGCGGCCTTGGTCGTACAGCCGGACCTGCATCAACAGCGTCTGCCCAGGCCGCAGGGTGGTGATGCGGAAGTCATCAGGCGTGCCCTTGGCTTCAAGGGCGGCCACCAAGGCGGGGTCTCGAAGGAGGTTGGTGACCTTCTGGCCGGTATCCCGGAAGGGGTCCAGATCGAGGTGAACGCTGGCCGTGGCGTTGCACCAGAGGATGCCCTGGTGCTCATCGAGAAGCACCACACCGAAAGGCACGGCCTGGAAAGCGGCCTCGAAGGGATTGCTCAATGCGCAGCAGGCACTTGCGTGGCAGTCGTCGATTCGGGTGCCTTGGCATTGAACCGATAGCCTGCTCCCCGCACGGTTTCCACCACCGACTCCACACCCGCATGGCGCAGGGCCTCGCGCAGGCGTTTCACATGCACATCCACGGTGCGCTCTTCGATGAAGACATGATCACCCCACACCCGGTCCAGCACCTGCGTGCGCTTGTGCACCCGCTCGGGATGCGCCATCAGGAAGTGCAGCAGCTTGAATTCGGTGGGGCTGAGCTTGATTTCCAGGCCTTTGCTGGTAACCCGTCGGGTCGCCGGGTCCAACAGGATGCCCGCCGCGTCAATGGGCTTGTCCAGTGTTTCAGGGGCGCGGCGGCGCAGAACCGCTCGCACGCGGGCCATCAGTTCCTTGGTGGAAAAAGGCTTGGTGAGGTAGTCGTCGGCCCCGGCATCCAGCCCCGCCACGCGGTCATCTTCTGCTGCACGGGCCGTGAGCATGATGATCGGCAGTTCGCGCGTGCGTTCGTCGTTGCGCCATTGGCGTGCGAGTTGCACGCCCGATTGCCCTGGCAACATCCAGTCCAGCAGCACCAACTTGGGCAGTTGCTGGTCTACCTCGCGGCGCGCTTGTTCGGCGTCGTAGGCCACCCGGACCGTCATACCGGCATGCCGGATATTGATCGCCAAGAGCTCGGCAATCGCGGCCTCGTCTTCCACAATCAGAACTTCGGCGCTCATGGGGGCCTCAAGCTGCGTTGCCGTTGGAAACCGCTTCCAGTGATTCCGTGGGCGTGTGGCGAACATCGGTGCCATTGACCACGTAGATCGTCACTTCGGCCAGATTCTTCGCATGGTCGCCCACCCGCTCAATGGCCTTGGCCACGAACACCAGGTCGATGCAGCTTGAAATCGTGCGCGGGTCTTCCATCATGAAGGTGATGAGCTTGCGCATGAGGCCGTCGAACTCCTGGTCGATCTCGTCATCGTGCTTGAGCACCTCCAAAGCGCGTGCCACATCCAGTCGGGCAAACGCATCCAGCGCCTTGCGCAGTTGTGCCAGGGCCAAGTCGCCCTCGTAGGTCAGGTCGCCCACCGGCAGACGGCTGGAGATGCCCGATTCAATGAGCCGCGTCACGGTTCGAGCGATACGCGCAGCTTCGTCGCCCACGCGTTCAAGGTTGGCGATCATCTTGCTCATGGCCACCAGCAAGCGCAAGTCTCGCGCGGTGGGCTGTCGCCGGGCGATGATGGTGGACAATTCCAGGTCAATGTCCATCTCGAGTTGATTGACCTTGGCTTCGTTGACGAGTACCCGCTCGGCGGTCTCGGTACTGAGCTTGGTCAGTGCATACAGAGAATGCGCCACCTGCGATTCCGCCAGACCGCCCATGTGCATCACCTGGTTGGAAATGCTGCTGAGTTCGGCGTCGTACTGCGTGGACAAATGCTTGTCGCTCATCTGCTGTCTCCCTGTTGGGTATGACCGGTGGGGCTCAAAAAAGCGGTGTCAGCCGAAGCGGCCGGTGATGTAGTCCTCGGTGTCCTTCTTCTTCGGCTTGGTGAACACCTCGCGGGTGGGGCCGAATTCCACCAAGTCGCCCAAGTACATGTAGGCGGTGTAGTCCGAGCAGCGTGCAGCCTGTTGCATGTTGTGCGTCACGATCACCACGGTGTAGTCGTTCTTCAGCTCGCCAATGAGCTCTTCGATCTTGCCGGTGGAGATGGGGTCCAGGGCCGAGCAGGGCTCGTCCAGCAGCAGCACCTCGGGCTTGATGGCGATGCCGCGCGCAATGCACAGCCGCTGCTGTTGACCGCCGGACAGCCCCGAGCCACTTTGCTGCAGCTTGTCCTTCACCTCGTTCCACAGCGCGGCCTTCTTCAAGGCCCACTCCACGCGCTCGTCCATCGCATCCTTACTCAGCGACTCGAACAACTTCACACCGAAGGCGATGTTGTCGTAGATGCTCATCGGAAACGGCGTGGGTTTTTGGAACACCATACCCACTTTGGCGCGGATGAGGCTCACATCGTGCTGTTTGTCCAGGATGTTGGTGCTGTCCACCACAATCTGGCCTTCCGCCCGCTGTTCGGGGTAGAGCTCAAACATGCGGTTGAAGGTGCGCAGCAGGGTGCTCTTGCCGCAGCCCGAGGGGCCGATGAAGGCGGTCACCTTCTTTTCCGGCAGGCGCAAGTTGATGTTCTTCAGGGCATGAAAGCCCCCATAGTAGAAATTCAGGTTCTCAACCGAGATCTTGATCTTCTCGGTGGTGGGCATGTCGATGACTGCACTCATGTGATTCCTCGTGTGGTGCGCCTGTCAAGGCGTTGTTCCGGGAGTGGGTAAGCGTTGGTGATCAGTGCTTGTTGCGCAGCAGCACGCGCGCAGCGATGTTCAGGAACAGCACACCGATGGTGATGATGAACACACCCGCCCAGGCCAGCTTCTGCCAGTTTTCATAGGGGCTCATGGCGAACTTGAAGATGGTCACGGGCAGACTGGCCATGGGCTCGGCCAGGCTGGCCGTCCAGAACTGGTTGCTCAGCGCGGTGAACAGCAGTGGCGCCGTTTCCCCGGAAATGCGGGCCACCGCCAGCAATACACCCGTGATCACACCCGCGCGCGCAGCCTTCAGGGTGATGGCGCTGATCACCTTCCACTTCGGGGTGCCCAGCGCATAAGCGGCTTCCCGAAGCGCATTCGGAATCAAGGCCAACATGTTCTCGGTGGTGCGGATCACCACCGGAATCACGATCAGCGCCAGGGCCAACACGCCCGCGAAGCCCGAGAAGCTCTTCATCTTGTCCACCACCACCGCATAGATGAACAGGCCGATGACGATGGAGGGGGCCGACAACAGGATGTCGTTGATGAATTGGGTGATGCGGCCCAGCCAGGTGCTTTTGCCGTACTCGGCCAAGTACACGCCGGCCATCACGCCAATCGGCGTGCCCAGCAGGGTGGCCAGCGCAGCCATCGTCACCGAACCGAAGATCGCATTGGCCAGGCCTCCGGTTTCGGCCATCGGCGGCGGCGTCATTTCGGTGAACACGGCCAGGTTCAGTCCGCCCAGCCCCAGCCGAACCGTTTCGATCAGGATCCAGATCAGCCAGAACACGCCAAAGGACATCGCACCCAGCGACAGTACCAAGGCGATCTGGTTGATCAGCTTGCGCTTCTTGTGATGCGCCAGGCGGCTGGCGTCGAAGGTGATGGAGTTGCTCATGAGCGGGTACCTTCAGCGCGCTGCATGCGCGCCAGCAGAATCTTGGAAAGGCTCAACACCACGAAGGTGATAAAGAACAGCACCAGGCCCAGGTAAATGAGGGAGGCTTGGTGCAGGCCCTCGCTGGCCTCTGCAAATTCGTTGGCCAAGGCCGAAGTGATGGAGTTCGCCGCTTCGAACACCGACAAGGAGTCGAGCTGGTTGAAGTTGCCGATCACGAAGGTCACCGCCATGGTTTCACCCAGCGCGCGGCCCAGGCCCAACATGATGCCGCCCACCACACCGGCCTTGGTGTAGGGCAGCACGATCTTGTAAACCACCTCCCAGGTGGTGGAGCCCAAGCCATAGGCAGACTCCTTGAGCATGGGAGGAGTCACTTCGAATACGTCGCGCATCACCGATGCGATGAACGGGATGATCATGATGGCCAAGATGATGCCGGCCGACAGGATGCCGATGCCTACCGGCGCGCCCGAAACCAGGGCACCCAAAACCGGTACGCCATTGAAGGCCGCCTGCAGGGGTTGCTGCACATACTTGGCCAGCACAGGGCCGAAGACCAACAGGCCCCACATGCCGTAGACGATGGACGGCACTGCCGCCAGCAATTCGATGGCGATGCCCAGGGGCCGCTTGAGCCAGTTGGGCGAGAGCTCGGTCAGGAACAGGGCGATGCCGAAGGACACCGGCACCGCAATCAACAGCGCAATGAGCGAGGTGGCCAAGGTGCCGTAGATCATCACCAGGCCACCGTACTGGTTGCCTACGGGGTCCCATACTGCAGAAGTCAGGAAGCCCAACCCGAACTTTTCAATCGAGGGGGCCGCACCTGCCACGAGAGACAGGATGATGCCCACCATCAGGGCCAGGGTCAGCCAAGCCGCACCCGAAGCGCACAAGGCGAACAGCGGGTCAAGCCAGGCGCGAGGCGCCCGGGGCTGTGGTGGTGGCGCGCTGGAGCGGGCTTCCTGGGTGACCGACATGGTTGAATTCCCGGTGTGGGTGGCAGAAGTGCTCATTGTCCGATTTCCAATTCAAGGGCGGGCGCCCGACGCCTGGTGGCTGGGGCAACCCGCCCGACACCGGGGGATTATTTCCAGCTGATCGCCTTGCCGGAGGCGTCCTTGATCTGGGTAGACCACTGCTTGCGCACCAGGTCCTTCACGCTGGCCGGCAGGGCCACATAGTCCAGTTCGTCCGCAGCCTTGTCACCGTTGTTGAAGGCCCAGTCGAAGAACTTCAGGGCAGCGGCGGCATTGGCTGGCTTGTCCTGGGTCTTGTACATCAAGATGTAGGTGGGGTTGGTCAGCGGCCAAGCGTCCTTGCCAGGCTGGTCGGTGGTGATCTGGTAGAAAGTCTTGTTCCAGTCGGCACCGGCGGCAGCCGCCTTGAAGGCCTCTTCGTTCGGGGGCACGAAGTTGCCGTCCCGGTTGCGCAGCAGCGTGAAGGTCATCTTGTTCTGCTTCACATAGGCGTATTCCACATAGCCGATGGAATTGGGCAGGCGTTGCACGAAGGCGGCCACGCCCTCATTGCCCTTGCCGCCGGCGCCTACGGGCCAGTTCACGGCGGTGCCTTCACCCACCTTGGTCTTCCACTCGGCGTTCACCTTGCTCAGGTAGTTGGTGAAGATGAAGGAGGTGCCGGAACCATCGGCGCGGCGCACCACCTGGATGTCGGCTGCCGGCAGGGGCACGCCCGGATTCAGGGCGGTCAGTGCCGGGTCATTCCACTTGGTGATCTTGCCCAGGTAGATGTCGCCCAGGGCTTGGCCGGTCAGGCGGATTTGGCCGGGCTGGATGCCGGTGATGTTCACGATGGGCACCACGCCGCCGATCACCGTGGGGAACTGCAGCATGCCGTCCTTCTCGAGGTCTTCGTCCTTCAGCGGCATATCAGTGGCACCGAAATCCACCGTCTTGCCCTTGATCTGGCGGATGCCGGCGCCCGAACCCACCGACTGGTAATTGATGCGCGCACCCGTGGCCTTGTTGTAGGAATCGGCCCACTTGGCATACAGCGGGGCAGGGAATGTGGCGCCAGCGCCGGTCACATCCTGCGCTTGCACAGCAGGGGACAGCAGTGCGGCCGTGGCCAACAAAGCGGTGGGAAATGCGAATTTCATGGGTGATCTCCAGGTTGGTAGG
Source organism: Azohydromonas lata NBRC 102462 (assembly GCA_945878385.1). Classification (GTDB taxonomy): domain Bacteria; phylum Pseudomonadota; class Gammaproteobacteria; order Burkholderiales; family Burkholderiaceae_C; genus RFTU01. The sequence goes on from CAMCTE010000069.1 coordinate 6,795, forward strand.
TCAGGTGAAGGGAGCGTAATGATCGAATGTGACGGCTTTGTGACGAACATCGGCCGACTCTGTGAATGCGGGGGTGTGGCCGCTCAGTAGCGCGGCGGGACGAGCATGTTTTCGGGAACGGGGTGGCGGCTGTAGTCTTCGTGGCGCACGCGTTCGGGCAGCTGTACTTCCGGGCGTGGCACTTCTTCAAAGGGGAATTGCCCCAGCAGGTGCGCGATGCAGTTCAGGCGCGCGCGCTTCTTGTCGTCTGCGGGCACCACCCACCAGGGCGCTTCGGCGATGTGGGTGCGCTCCAGCATCACCTCCTTGGCCCGCGTGTAGTCTTCCCAGCGGCTCCGGCTCTCCAGGTCCATGGGTGAGAGCTTCCACTGCTTCAATGGGTCGTGGATGCGGCTCAGAAACCGCAGGTGCTGTTCCTCGTCGGAAATGGAGAACCAGTACTTGATGAGCTGGATGCCCGAACGCACCAACATGCGTTCGAATTCGGGAACCGAGCGAAAGAACTCTTCAACATCCTCGGCCGAGCAAAAGCCCATCACCGATTCCACCCCGGCCCGGTTGTACCAACTGCGGTCGAACAGCACGATTTCCCCGGCCGCGGGCAGATGGGGTACGTAGCGCTGGAAGTACCACTGGGTGCGTTCGCGGTCGTTCGGCGCAGGCAAGGCCACCACCCGGGCCACCCGCGGGTTCAGCCGTTGGGTGATGCGCTTGATGACGCCACCCTTGCCGGCCGAGTCGCGCCCTTCGAAGATGATCACCGCCTTGCGGCGCTCTTGCACCACCCAGTCCTGCAGCTTGACGAGTTCGCGCTGCAGGCGAAACAGTTCGCGGAAATAAGCCCCGCGAGCCAGGGCTCCGTCCTTGTGCCGTCCATCGGGTGCGTTGGGGTGGTCTTCGTCCTCAATCTCCAGCTCGAACTCTTCGTCGTAGCCATCGAGCAGGTCCTGCTCCAATTTGGCGATCAACTCTTCGCGCTCGGCGTTGCTCAACGGGGATGAGGGGTTCATGTCGCGGTGTACGGTTCCTGCGCCGTCTCGCGGCTGAATCACCGATCATGGAGCCGATTTGTGACCCTTTGATGACGGCTCGGCCAGGCCAGCAGGCGCTGGGGCCGACGCAGTGGTGGGCAGGGTCCATCATCAGCCTGTCACAGAAGTCAAAGCATACTGCGCCGATGAAAGAAGGCGATGTCTTGCGTGCGCAAGCCTCCCAAATCAGCGCTGAGGTCACCCTGGGCTGGCTCACGCACTTCGCCGGTGCCGTGGTGCCAGGTCTGTTGTTGGTGCTGACCGCTTTGCCCAGCGTGTTACCCCTGCCCGGCGTGGGCAATCTCACGGGAACCGCGCTCATTTTGATGGCCTGGGCCATCTGGCGTGGGGGCAGGCCGCTGGCCTTGCCGTCGCGGCTGGCCGAAGTGAAGGTGTCAGCCGGTCAAGCCAGCCGACTGCTGTGCCTGTTGGCCTGGGTTCACGACCGCGCCTCCGCCCACCTGCGCCCCCGCGTGCACGGTTGCGTGGGCCCGCGGTCCTGGGTTTGGTCGGCGCTGCCGGTGGCCCTGATGGGCATGGTGATCTTCTTGCCGATTCCTCTGGGCAATGTGGTCGGAACGGTGGCCTTGGTGTGCTTGGGCTTGGGCCACAGTTTGGAAGACGGGCTGGCGGTGGTGGCCGGTTGGGTGTTGTCCGGCGCCACACTTCTCTACTCGATGGGTGTGTCCTGGGGCCTGATGGCCTTTGCACAATCGCTGTGGGAATGGGCGATGGCTAGCGCCGCCGCCGGCTGAAGAACCACAAAGCAGCCAAGCTCGTCACGCTGAGCACGCCACCTGCCACCATCCAGAACCCACGGCTGTCCTCGGCGAACGGAATACCGCCCACATTCATGCCCATCAGGCCGGCCATCAGGTTGATCGGCAGCGCGAGCACGGTCATGGCCGTCAGGGCATACAGGCTGCGGTTGGACTCCTCAGCAGCCTGAGCGGCGATTTCTTCCTGCAGCAACTTGATGCGCTCCTTCAGCCCGGCCAAGTCATTGATCACCAGCGCCATCTCGTCGGATGTCTGGCGCAGTTCTTCCAGGTCCTCGGCGCTGACCCATTGCGGTGGATGCCGCATCAGGCGAAACAAGGCGCCCGGCTCTGGGGCCAGCAGCCGCTCCAGCCGCACGAGGACCCGGCGCAGGCGGCTCAGGTCGGAGCGCCGATGCGCCAGACGGCCGCTCAACAACCCGTCTTCAATGGCGTCCACACGGTCGGAGGCCTCCCGCACGATGTGTTCCAGCACGCGGCCTTGGTCCTGCATCAGTTCCGTCAGCATCGCCACGGTGGAGCCGAACACCTGCCCTTGACGCACTGATTGTCTGAGTCGGTCGACCGAGCGCAGGGGGTGCGTGCGTGCAGTGATCACCAAGTGCGGTTGCACCTGTATCCACAGCGTGGCGATTTCCGATGGATCGAATGCGAACTCGTAGGCCACATCATTGACCACGGCTACGAGCGCCTGTTGCGCATTTTCGATTCGAGTGGACCGTGAGCCCTGATCCAACGCATCCAGGAACTCAGGCGTGGCGCCCAGATGTTCCTTCATCGTCCGGCGCACGCTGGCATCGCTCAGGTTGAAGTGCAGCCAGATGAACCCGGCCGCATGGGGCGGCATCGCGCGCCAGGATTCAAGCTGGCCGATGCACTGTTCCAACCCAATGGCGCGCGCAGCTTGCCCCGGCGTGAATGCAAAGCCTCCAATCAGTCCATTGGCATCGGACCCATAGTGGTCGGCCCACCGGTTGGCGCTCATCGTGCGGTCGCTCTGGCGTGTGGATTCGGGAGACACGGGACGTGCTCCCCAGCAAGGTCGCGGTGAATGTAACAGAACGAATGGGGTCCCAAGCCACTTGGGCGATGCAAGGGCCGATGGCCCGCTTCAGCGTGTTCGATTGGGACTGGATTCTTGACATGAAACCGTCATCAATCCTTAAAGTCACCGAAATATTCGCTGCCTAGCATCCGGAAGCGGTGGTGCTGCCTGCACCGGTTTCAACCCCAAAGGATGTTCATGAACAAACCTCTCGACTTCCCTGTTTCTGCTGCGGTCTCCGTTGATTTTGACGACGAGAACTCCAACACATCGGCAAACCCCCACTTTGACCAGGTTCTGAGCGCACGCCTGAGCCGCCGTGGCATTCTGCGCGGCCTGGTGGGCACCGCCAGCACGGCCGTGTTCGGCACCGTGGCACTGGCCGGTTGCGGTGGCGGCGACGACACGCCCGTTGCCGTTGCCCCGGTACCGCCGGCCGCACCGCAGTCCACCATGCTGAAGTCGCTGGGCTTCACTGCCGTGGCCAAGAGCACCGCAGACAGGGTGAGCGTGCCGGCCGGCTACACCGCACGCCCCATCTACGCCCTGGGCGATCCGCTCACCGCCGGCTTGGCTGCCTACAAGAATGACGGCACCGACACCGACTACGACAAGCGCGCCGGCGACCATCACGACGGCATGGATTACTTCCCCCTGACCGCCGACGGCAAGCCTTCCACCACCACGAATGACCGCGGTGTGTTGGTGATGAACCACGAGGCCACCACCGACGAGCGCCTGAGCTCGTTCTTCCTGCATGCCAACGGCGGCACCGCCACCCTGCCGCGTCCGGCCGGTGAAGTGGACAAGGAACTCGCCATTCACGGCATTTCTGCAGTTGAGGTCAAGCCCACCAATGGCCAATGGGGCTATGTGCAGGGCTCCAGCTTCAACCGCCGCGTCACCACGCTGACCGATTTGGACATCACCGGCCCGGCCCGCGGTGACGCCCTGCTCAAGACCAAGTACAGCACCGACGGCACCAAGACGCGCGGTACGCTGAACAACTGCGGCTCGGGCAAGACGCCCTGGGGCACCTACCTCAGCGGCGAAGAGAACTGGTTTGGTTACTTCACCCGCGCCGTGGGTGACAACACCGCTCGTGGCAACGACAAGAGCGTCGTGGCACTCACCCGCTACGGCCGCCCCGAGGGCGCTGCTTCCCGCCACGGTTGGGAGACGGGTGGTACCGAAGACCGCTTCGCGCGCTGGAACATCAGCAAGACCGGCACTTCAGTCGACGGCACCGACGACTACCGCAACGAGATGAACGGCTTTGGCTATGTGGTCGAACTCGACCCCTATGACGCCAATACCCGCGCAAAGAAGCGCACTGGCTTGGGCCGCATGGCCCACGAAAGCGCGGCCTTCTCCAACCCCAAGGCGGGCCAAAAGCTGGCCGTCTACATGGGCTGCGATTCGCGCAACGAGTACATCTACAAGTTCGTCTCTGACGCGGCTTGGGCTGCAGCCGATTCGGCCCCAGCCGACCGCTTGGCCACCGGTGCCAAGTACCTGGACAACGGCAAGCTGTATGTGGCCAAGTTCAATGACGACGGCAGCGGCCAGTGGGTGGAACTGAGCGTGGCCAATATTCCGGCCGCCTACACCACCTACAAGTTCGCCAACCAGGCCGACATCTGCGTGAACACGCGCCTGGCCGCCGACGCTGTGGGCGCCACCAAGATGGACCGCCCGGAGTGGTGCTCGGTGCACCCCACCACGGGCGAGGTGTACTTCACCCTGACCAACAACAGCACCCGTCGCGTGGCACCGGCCAGGGGCCAAACCAAGGTGGAGGCGGCCAACCCGCGCGCCTACACCGACATCCGCGGCGTGTCCACCACGCAAAGCGGCAATGTCAACGGCCACATCCTGCGCATCAAGGAAGGTGCGGGTGAATCCACCGCCACCAGCTTCACCTGGGATGTCTACCTCTTCGGCTCGGAAGCAGGCGCCGCAGGCAGCTTCGTCAACCTCAGCAGCCTGACCAGCGACCAGGACTTCTCCAGCCCGGACGGTCTGTGGTTCAGCCCTGCCACTGGCAGCTGCTGGATCCAGACGGACGACGGCGCCTCCACCGATGCCACCA
>CAMCTE010000070.1 GCA_945878385.1 Azohydromonas lata NBRC 102462
ATCGTTGCATCTGCGTCAGATTTAGAACTTGCTGTAGGTGAGCTTGACGCCCATCATCCGCGGCGGTGCGGCGCTGACTTGAAGGGCACCACCACCGCCCCACACGAATCGATTGATGGTCTGCTTGTCGGCCACGTTGTCGACAAAGCCCAGCACAGACCACTGGTCGTTCACGCGCCAGTTCAGCTTGATGTCGGCCTTGGTGTATGCGCCCTGCTTCTCAATCTCGGCATTGGTGGGCTGACCGAAGAATCCACCGTTGTAAGTCAACACCAACATGGGCGTCAGGCGTCCGCCGCCGGCCAGGCCGATGTCGTGTTTCAGGAAGAAGGAGCCTTGCGTGCGTGCGGCATAAGGGATGCGGTTGCCGGTGAGGTCGCAACCGTAGGCTGCCGCGGGTTGCCCCACACCCCCGGTGCCCGGCACCACGCCGCACTTGTAACCCGGGGCAAAGAGGCGGCGCTGCCCGGCCGGCGCAATGACCACGCCGTTGGCGTCGGTCTGCGGCGCGGTGGACGCCGGATCGGCCACCAGAATGGAGGTGCCGAAGGGCAGCGCGACATCGGGGAAGCTCGTGTACTTGGCGTCCAGCAGCGACAGCGTGCCGCCCACCGTGGTGGCGCGTGAGGCGCGCCACTCCAGTTCGGCTTCCAGACCCTTGGCCTTGGCCTTGGCCGCGTTGAAGATGGCCGAGATGGTGGTGTTGCCCACCGGAATCTGCCGCTGCTCCTGCAGGTTGGTGTAATCGTTGTTGAAGGCGGCCAGGTTGAGCTGCAGGGTGTTGCCGAGGAACCGGTTCTTGGAACCCAGCTCCATCGCCACCACCTCTTCAGGCTTGAAGGTGCGGGCCGACTGCAGGGCTTGCCCGGAATTGAAACCGCCCGAGCGGAAGCCGTTGGACACCGTCAGGTACACCAGTTGGTCTTTGTTGAGCTCGTAGTCCAAGGCCAAACGGCCGGTGCTCTTGCTGAAAGTGGCGTCGCTGTAGGTGGCGCCGGTGGCGGTGTTGGTGCCTGGCAGGCAGTTGAAGCCCGGGCGATTGGCGCCATCAAGGCAGTTGCTCACGCCGGCTGCACCATAGGCGGAGTTCGGGGGCAAGACGGTGGACAAGCTGATCAGGTTGCCGTCGGGCGCGCCCGCGGCATTCAGTGGCAACACGGCGTTGGCGTTGGCGAACTTGAACGCCTTGATGTCGCGCGTGTGGCGAGCGCCGGCGGTCAGGGTGAGCGCTGGGCTGAGCTTGTAGTTGAGCTGACCATAGACGGCACGGGAATCGGTCTCGGGCAGTTGGTTGTCGTAGAAACCCCCGCCGTTCTGAGCCAAGGACAGCGGCGCGCCAATGGCGGAGGACCGGATACTGCGGGGCAGTTGCTGGTTGATGAAGGTACCGCGCAGCTCATCGCGGAACAGATACACGCCGGCCACATAGCCCAGCGGTCCCTTGCCATTGCTCAGGATCTGGAACTCCTGCGAAAAGGTCTTGGCTGCAGTGGCTTGGTAGTCCAGCGCGATCGTGGAAGCAGAGAAGTCGGAGTCGGACGTGCGGGTAGCCACAAAGTCGGCATACCCCGTGATTGACTTGAGCGTGGCCCCAGGCAACTGATAGCTCAGGTCCAGGCTCATGTTGCGGTCACTGAGGTCCAGGAAGGTGCGGTAATCGTTGTCCACCACATAGGCATTGCCTGCCTTGTAGATGGGAATGCCCAAGTCCACACCGGTACCGGCCGCATTGGCACCCGTTCCGGCACCGGCGCCCTGGGTTCGCGTGCAGTCATTGACCGCATCCCGGTTGCCGCCGCGCGGGTTGATGATGGTGAGGGTGGCATTGAACAATTGCTGGCAAGACGGCGTGTGCAAATAGGTGCCGGCCATCTTGTAGCCAAAGGCCGATCCGCCGTTGCCGCCCTGCGTGGTGCTGTCTGCACGGAAGACCGCTTCGAGGTCCTTGGTGGGCTTGAACAACAGGCTGGCGCGGAAGTAGCGCATGTCCTGGTCGAACATCCCCGCCGCCGTGTTGAAGTCGTTCTTGACCCAGGGGTCCGACTTGTCCTTCACGGCCACCAGCCGCAATGCAGCGGTCTCGCCCAGGGGCAAGTTGAAGATACCCTCGCCGCGCACCTTGCCGTAGTTGCCCACCAGCAGGCTGGCGGTGGTCTCGTTGGACTTGAGTTCCGGGGCATTGGTGGTGAGGGCCACGGTGCCGCCGAAGGTGTTGCGCCCGAACAGCGTGCCCTGGGGCCCGCGCATCACTTCCACACGGGAGACATCAACGAATCCCATCATGGCCTGCTGGGCGCGCGACTTGTAGATGCCGTCGACGAAGTAGCCGATGGTGGTGTCGGCATTGACCGCCACATTTTCCGTGCGCACGCCGCGCAGGGCCGGGCGCGCATCGGCCCCCGAGCGTCCGAAGGTGAAACCGGGCACGACCGTGTCAAGCTGAGACACATCGGACAGGTTGCGTTCGGCCAAGGCCTGGTTGCTCAGGCCGGTGACCGACACATTGACCTTCTGTTGATCTTCCAACCGGCGGTTGGCCGAAACGGACACCGACTGGAGTTCGCCGGAATCGGCGCCGCGCGCGCCTGCAGCCTGAGCCTGTGCATGGGCCGGCAGTGCACCGACGGTGGCCCACGAACCAACGGCCAAGGTCACCATGGCCACCAGGGGGTTGCGGCGGAACTGTTTCATCATCGTCTCTCCAGTTGGGTTGGAAGGAGGCACCTCGGGGTGCGGGCATCGGGAAATTCAGCGCAGTTTCGGAGTTGGATTCAAGCGGTGCAAGCGTATGCAATGTTTATGCAAGTCTTCTAGGAAAAGTACCTAGGCCCCCTGCGGCCATCCGGCTACAACTCAGTAGCTGAGCTCGGCGCGACCGTCCGTTGCGGCCTGCCGGAAAGCCCGCGTGATCAACGATGTGGTGACGGTGGCGAAGTAGCGGCCGCCCCACTGCGCATAACGCGCCTCCTCTTCGGGCGTGAGGGCCAGCACACCGGCGCACTTGCCTTGCCCGTGCACGGCCCGCAGCGCCTTCTCAATGGCGCGTTGAACCGGTTCATCGGTCCAACGGTTTTCGTGGCCCATGGCGTGTGCCAGGTCATTGGGGCCAACAAAGACCGCGTCGATCCCGGGCACTGCTGCAATCTCGCCGGCCCGCTCCACCGCCTGCGGGGTTTCCACCATGGCCACCAGGACAATGGCATCGTTGCTGAGTTGCGTGTGCGCGGGCCCACCGAAGGCCCCGTAGCCGGCGGCACGGGTGCTGAAGGCACTGCCGCGACGCCCTCCCAGCCCGCCGGGCAAAGGGTAGCGAACCCGTTGCACCAGTTCTCGGGCCTGTTCGGCCGACTCCACCATGGGAATCTGCACACCGCTGGCGCCCATGTCCAGAACCCGTGCAATTTCGTGTTCGAAGCAACGCACCAGGGCCGGGATGGCGCTGGCTCTGGCCGCGCGCAGCAGGTGCTCGGTCATCAAAAGATCTGCACTGCCGTGCTCGTTGTCGATGATCAGGAGATCGAATCCGGCATAGGCACACATCTCAACGATGGCAGGGCTGGGCAGCCCGTTGAAGATGCCCCTGAGCGGCCGCCCCGACCGGATCCGACTGGCCAAGCTGGTGTCCAAGGGGTGCCTCGGGTGCAGGGGATGCGGTGTGTCGGTCCAGGCCATCAGAGTGCTCCCAGTTCAGAGGTTCAGCGCTGTGCGCGCTCGACGAATCGCTTGAGCGCCACACAACCGTCTGCGTCATGCGCCCATCCGCTGGCCGCCGCCGCGGCCAGAACCTGCGCATCCCATTCGATGCGCTTGCGGTGATCGCCTGCGGTCATGAGCAGGATCCAGGTGTCCGCAGTCCCCGGGTTGTGCAACGCGCGCCACAGCCCGCCAGGCATGGCAAAGCTGTCCCATCCATCGGCCGACCCGCTCAGGCGGTAGGAACAGGGCCCGTCGTCGGCTTCTATGGACAGCGCAGCCTGCCCACGCAGGACGGTCATCACCTGTTTTTCGGACAAGCGATGCCGCGACAGGCGGCGTCCCGGAGGCAGGCGCAGCCATTCCAGGCTCACCCCGTGGGACTTGGTGACCGGCGGCAAGGCATCGCGGTCCTCGGAGATGCCCAAGCCCACCACGGGCGCGATCTGCGCGCCACACCCCTCGAGGTGGAAGTCCAGAAGGCTGTTCTGGCCGAATTGAAGATCGGCCGCTCGCACCACGCGCCGCTCCATTTCCTGCGACGACCAGTGCCGCAAGGCGGCAATCTCCTGGGGAGTCATGGGTTGCAGCGTGCGTTCGCCAGGCCCAAGCGCATCGCCCCGGCGTGTATCGACGATCCGGTACTCTTCCGTCAGATACACCCCTTGGGCTGCGGCGGCCTCCAAGGTGCTGGGACCCCACAGGATGCCGCCCGTGTGGTCTCGCCCGAGGGCGGTGAACAGGAATCCGTCGTCCACCCCGATGTTCGTGAAGCCACGATAGATCCAGGTGGGCACCGACACGATGTCCAGCTCGCCGATGTCCACATGCAGCGGGTCGGGATTGAACCCCCACTGGATGCGCCACTGACCCTTGGCGCAGATGAAGACCTCACAGCTGAAGTGAAGGTGCGGAGGATTGACGCGACCATGCGGTATCGACACACCCCCGACCTGAAACCCGTGCGGCTCGCGCAGGCTCACAGGCTGCTTGGCGTTCTGAGACACGCCCGGCCCCACCAGGGCGTAGTTGAACTTGGGCGAGCACTCCGGGATGGCGTAGTCGATGAAGGCCTCAGTGGAGTAACGCAAGCTGCTGAACGGGATGTGTCGTTCGTTGAGTTGTTCGATCTTCATCGCTTGGGCACTCCGGCAATAGGCTCTAGGGGTGAGAGGGGCTGCGACAGCCATCGGCGTATGGCGATGGCCAGGCGGCCAGGAGCCTCCAAGGGAATCATGTGGCCGCAGCCGGACCAGGTGTGTGAAATGGCGTCGGCTCTGGCCTGTCGCATCCGCTGCTGTTGGGGCGCTGGACACAGACCGTCTTGCCGCCCGGCCCACACCGCCACGGGGCCCTGAAAATTTGCAAGGGCATGCAAACCGTCCGAACGGCCGGCCGCCAGTTTGATCTGTCGACGGGCCATCCCTCTGGGGGTACGACGGGCCATGTCCAGCACCAGCTGCGCCTGCCACCGATGGGGCCGGCTGGCGAAGTACCTGGCCTTGACCGCACGGGCCAACGCGGTGGTGCCTCGTCGCGCCAATAGCCAACGCTGTTCGCGGCTGCGTCGGATGATGGCGGGCCCGGCGGGATCGGCGTTGCTGCCCAGCAGTGCCAACCGTTGAATGGTGGGGGCTTGGGCAGGATCCGTCTGTCGAAGACCCAGCCTTTGCAAAGCCCAAATGCCACCGAGCGAAAAGCCCAAGAGATTGAGGGGTCTGCCGTCATGCCACCAGGCCGGCGGGGCCGTGCCGAGCAATTCGCGCCAGCGCGCCACCTGAACAGCCACCCCCGGCCGGAGCCGACGCGCGACGGCCGCAAACAGGCGCTGGTCGCACATCGTGCCGGGAATCAGGATCAAGTGGGGTGCCATCGCATGCGCCGTCAGTTGCCCGCGGCCTTACCAGTGGCCTTGCCAGCGGCCATGCGCGGTGTCAGCACCTGCATCCAGTTGGCCACTTCGTCAATGAGCACCCATTCCCGCATCACCAGGCCGTGCTCGATCTCCGCATGGGTGATGCCCAGAATCTCAACTTCGCGGCCCGTGGGAGGCCCATACCGGCCGGCGCCTTCGTGGGCAGAGCGCCAACGCCAGCGCATGGCAACCGCGGTAGCGCGGCCCTCGCGTGGCACGCTCACCAGGTGTTCAATCGTGACCTGAGCCGAGGGCAGCGCCTGCAGCAGGCTCGACCAAAACGCCGACCGCGATGTGGCGCCCACGGCAACCGCCGCGCCGGGCAGCGCACAAATCACATCCGGTGACAGTCGGGCCTGCTGATCCGAAGGCTGCTTCAAGCCATCGAGCCAGGCTTGCGCGTAGTCAGCCCCGGGGCCACTGGGCTCCACCCAAGAACGATAGGGGGCCGGCGCTGGGGGCATGGCGGGCTTGTTCCAGCCCATCGCGGCATCCAGCCAATCCTGCGCCACGTCGCGCTCGTGGCGCCCGATGGCGCGGGCGATGGCGGCCTGATCGCGCACCAACCACTCATGGACGATCCGGTTGTTCAGGCACACGCAATCGGCCACCGTGCGCACATGCACAGGCCGTCCGGTGGGCGGCCCGAAGGCGCCGGGCCCTGCATGGGTCATCGGGCTGAAGATGCGGTGTGAAGACAGAAAACCGCGGTCCTCATCGCCCGAGATGATCACATCCTCGGCCAACAGGCGTCGGTCGGGAAAAGCCTGCAGGGTCTTGCGTGTTCCCTCCATCACCGGCTCGATGCCGATGCTCACCGATGAAGGGGTTTCCACAGCGCAATCTGTTCCGTAATACCGGCGGATGTCATCCAACCGACGGCCCTCCCAAATTCGATCGGTGATGACGCGGATGTAGTGGTCCAGGTCATGGAACTCGGCGTCAAAACCCTTCATGGAGTCTCCGGATTCAGCGTGAGGAGGCGATGCGCCGGCGGCGCTCGCCGCCCTTGAGGGGCGGCACACCGGACCTCACCGACCCTCGGATGATGAGCTCTCCGGGGACGGTGACGTTTTCGCTTCCCGCCGGGCTTTCCTGGCTCAGATGCCGCTGCAGCAGGTCAACTGTCGCCTCGATCATCGGCCCCAGGGGTTGCTCGACGGTGGTGAGTTGGTAGCTCGACCATGCGGCTTGGGGTACGTTGTCGAAACCCACCACCGACACATCCTCGGGCACCCGCAACCCCAATTCGTGGCGCAGGGTGTCCATCACCGCAAAGGCCATGTGGTCGGAGGCGACGAACACGGCATCTGGCCGCTCCCCCTTCGCGCCGAACAACTCCAAAGCAGCTTGACGCGCCTGCTCGAAATCGTAGTTGCCCACGGCGCGGGCCCAAATGCGCAGCCCTCGGTCGGCCAGGCCTTCGCGGAAACCACGCTCACGCTCCAGATTGGTCGAGGATTCCTCGTTGCCCGCGATGAAGGCCACACGCTGGTGCCCGCTGTCCGCCAAGTAGCGAGCCACCGCCCGCCCGCCGGCGAGATTGTCAGAGCGCACTGAGCTGACGGCGCCCGCACTGCCGTGGGCCATCACCCGATTGAACAGCACCACCGGTATGGCCGCATCTGCACACCGCTGCGCGATGGACGATGACAGGGTAGTGGCAGCCAGGATGATCCCGTCGACGTGGTACTGGAGGATTTCGTTGACGAGTTCGTCTGAGTTGGGGTTGTCCGAAAGAAAGAGCAACACGTGATAGCCATCGGCCTGCAGGCGCTTGGACAAGCGCTCAAGCGCTGCCGGATGGAACAGATTGCCCAGGTAGGACAAGACCAGCCCAATGATGCGGCTTCGCTTGGTCGTCAGGCTGCGTGCGTGTGCGTTGGGGCGATAGCCCAGTTTTCGCGCCGCATCCATCACCCGCTCGCGAGTGGCCTCCGACACGCTTGCGCCTGGGGTGAAGGTGCGACTGACCGCGGACTGAGACACATTGGCCAGTCGGGCCACATCGATGGAGGTGACGGAACTCTTCATGGGCAGGATCATGCCGCGGTCCACCCACCGTCCACCATCAGGGCACTGCCCGTGATCATGGCCGCCGCCTCCGACGCGAGGAACACCACCGCCCCCATCACATCCCGAACCGTACCGATGCGACCCAGCGCGATGCGGTCGCGCACGAACTGCGCGAAGGCAGGGTCTCGCAGCATCGGCTCGGTCATGGCTGTGCGAATGAAGGTCGGACACAGGGTGTTCACGCGAATCCCGTGGGAACCCAATTCCCAAGCCAAGGCTTTGGTCATGCCTTCCACCGCGTGCTTGGTGGCGCAGTACACGGCCCGCTTGGGGCCGCCCACATGGCCCATCTGGGACGAAATGGTGATGATGGAGCCGGCCCGTTGATGGGTGATCATGCTGCGGGCAGCCTCACGGGCCAGGAACAAGGCAGCCGTCAGATTCAGCTCCACCACATCCCGCACATCGGTGTCCACGGCTTCAGTGATGAGACTGGGCCGGTTGGTGCCTGCGCTGTTGACCAGAATGTCCAGCGGACCGATCTCGCCAATGGCGCGCGCCACCGCATCAGCGTCCGTCACATCCAGGGGCAGCGCGCTGGCCTGCCCACCCTCGCCCTGAATCTGGCGCACCACCTCGGCCACTTCGGCCGTCGATCGGGCAGCGACAAACACCTGCGCACCGGCCTGCGCCAAGGCATCGGCACAGGCCGCGCCCAGCCCCCGCCCACCGCCGGCCACCAGCGCCCGCTGGCCGTCCAGTCGGAAACTGGGCAGCCTGAGCTGCTCGCTCATTCAGCCGCCACCGGCCGGTACCAGGGCACATCGCGCCGGCCATATCGGCGTACGCGAATATTGGCCTGCTCACCGTGCCCGGCGAAGTTTTCCATGTGGCAAAGCCGGGAGCAGTAGGCGCCGATTTCAGCGCTGGCTTCATCGGTCAGCACCCGCTGATAGGTGCAGGTCTTGAGGAACTTGCCCACCCACAGGCCACCGGTGTAGCGCGCGTTGCGGTTGGTCGGCAGGGTGTGATTGGTACCGATGACCTTGTCGCCAAAGCTCACATTGGTGCGAGGCCCCAGGAACAGTGCGCCGTAGTTCGTCATGCGGTTCAGAAACAGGTCCGGATCGGCCGTCATCACCTGGACATGCTCAAAGGCGAGTTCATCGGCAACCTGGATCATTTCGTCCACGGTGTCGCACACGATGACCTGACCGTGGTCGCTCCAGGACTTGCGCGCGATCTCTGCGGTGGGCAGCAACTTCAACTGCTGCTCCACCGCCGCCATCGTGTCGCGGGCCAGCCGCTCGCTGTTGGTCAACAACACCGCTGGCGAAGTGGGCCCGTGCTCAGCCTGACCCAACAGATCGACTGCGCACAGTTCGCCATCGACCGATTCGTCGGCAATGACCAGCGTTTCCGTCGGCCCCGCGAAGAGGTCGATCCCCACCCGACCATAAAGCTGACGCTTGGCCTCCGCCACGAATTGATTGCCTGGGCCCACCAGCATGTCCACGGCCCGGATGGAGCCGGTGCCGATGGCCATGGCTGCAACCGCCTGAACCCCACCGAGCACCAGGATCTCGTCAGCACCAGCCATGTGCATGGCCGCCACGATGGCCGGGTGCGGCGCGCCCTGGTACGGCGGTGCGGTGGCGATCACACGGGGAACCCCCGCCACCTTGGCGGTGAGCACGCTCATGTGCGCCGAGGCGATCAAGGGGTACTTGCCCCCCGGGATGTAGCAACCGACATTGTTGACGGGGATGTGCCGATGCCCCAGCACCACCCCGGGGCGGGTCTCCACTTCCACATCCTGCAGGCTGCTGCGCTGAACTTCCGCAAAGCGCCGAATCTGCGCTTGCGCGAATCGAATGTCCTCGAGTTCGCGCGGAGAGAGTTTGTTCATGGCCGCGCGGATTTCGTCGGCAGAAAGCAGAAATTCCGCCGGGTCCCATTGGTCGAACTTTCGCGAATAGGCCCTCACGGCCTCGTCGCCGCGCTGCGCGATGTCCGAGAGGATGGCCTCTACCGTGTGGCGGACCTTGCCATCTTCGGCGGCCAGCGTGGCCGCATCCTGGCCCTTCTTTAAGTGGCGAATCACGGTACCCGACTCCGTTTCAATATTGCATACGCATGCAGTTTATGGAGTGAGAGACACTTTTCACTTCGCGTAAACACCAAGTATGAAGCCAAGGGCTGAATCAAAAAGCATGAATCCATTGTTTTTTCGCTTCGTTGTGCCTAGACTTTGCTGCAGGGCCGCCGCTGGGCCGTGCAATTTGCATACGAATGCATAAAGTGATGACCGCTATCGTTACCCCGCTCGGCCGCGCCAAGGCCACCGCCTGGAAGGCACTGCCTGATCTGTTGGGCCCGCATCCGCTGGAAGCGGCCCGGCGCCACCTGAGTGGCCATACGCAGTGGGTGGTGTCACACCCCATCCACGAACTCATCGGGCCCGACCAGGTGGTCGAGTCATTCCTGGAGCCCCTCAAGCGGGCCATGCCCGATGTAGAGCAGCGCACCGAGCTGTTTTTTGCAGGCCACTGGGACGGACGGATTGACGGCGGAGCAGGCACATGGGTGACCTGCACTGGCCACTATCTGGGCACCTTCAAAGAGCCTCTGTGGGGCATTCCACCAACGGGTGAGCCAGCCTGGCTGCGGTTTGGCGCGTTCTACCGGGTTGAGGATGGCCAAATTGCCGAGGCGCGCATTCTGTTGGATCTGGTGGACTTGGCCCGCCAGGCCGGTTGGCCGCTGCTGCCGCCCTCATCGGGGCTGGAGTTGTTGGTGCCTGGCCCGCGCAACGCCACGGGCATCCAGTTGAACGGCCCCGAAGACGGCGCTCGCTCGGCTTGCCTGCCGCTTGTGGAAGCCATGATTGGTGGGCTGGGTCGGTACAACCAAAAAGACCTGCGCAGCATGGGCATGGACCAGTACTGGCGCAGCGACATGATGTGGTACGGGCCCTGCGGCATCGGAAGTTCTCGGGGTATCGATGGCTTTCAACGGCACCACCAGCAGCCCTTTCTGGTGGCCTTTCCCGACCGCAAGGGCGGGCATCACCGGGCTCGATTCGGAGAGGGTGACTACGCCGCGTCGACCGGCTGGCCCAGCGTGCGCGCCACCCATGCGGGCCCGTACCTGGGCACGCCGGCCACTCACCGCCCCATCACCATGCGTGTGATGGATTGGTGGCGCCAGGAAGATGGGCTGCTCGTGGAAAACTGGGTGTTGATCGATCTTCCCCACCTGTTCCTGCAGATGGGAGTGGACCTGTTGGCAGCCCTGCCGCAAACCGAAAAGCGCTGACAGCCTTTTGCACAGGCGGCGGCATGAAAGCGGCAGCTCAGCTGCCCAGCTCTTCTGTTGCCGACAGGCTCAGGGCCTGCAGGGCGCAATGCTTCGTCACAGCCCTGACCCTCAAGCGCACATCGCGCCCCGGCCCCACCGTTACGCGGCAGTGGTACTCCAGGCTCTCCGCTTCCCCGGGCGTACTGCCCGCGATGGTGCGCGCCCACTGCCGGGCGCCGTCAATCTCCAGGCTCAAGCCCATTTCGCACAGGCGCGCGCCTTCGGGAATGCGCGCCAACAACTGGGTGTCGATGTCGAACACTCGGGTGCGGTTGAGCGCGCCGGGGATGGTCAGTTGCGCCACATTCGCATCGGTGATGCGCACCGACCAGGATTCAGGGGCTCGGTTCATGGGTAGTCAAGGCTGTATCGGCGCTGTCATCATGGCTCCACCAGGGCGCCGCTTGGGCGGAAGGGGCCGCATTCTGGCCTCGGCTGCGCAGGGTGTGGGTGCGGGCTGAAACGATGGCCCTGTGTTAAACTCCAGTAATAGATTCGCGCAAGACCTCTCTCCAGGTCTTACATGCAGCCCCCGCCGGCCACCCCCAGGCCCTTCCTGCGTGCGGCTGGCTCCCGTTGCATCCCGCTGATGGCTCTTGAGTGTTTCTGTCTGCCGTGGCGCCCGTGTGCGCTTGCGGCCTTACACAGCCCCACACACTCGAGCAAGGAACACACATGGCAAAGGAAGA
>CAMCTE010000071.1 GCA_945878385.1 Azohydromonas lata NBRC 102462
GAGAACGCCCTCAAATCCACTTGAGAAGTACTCGGCCTTGTGGTGGCCGTAGGGGTGTTCCTCATCCGCAGGTTGGGCCGCCACCGTCACCATCGCCAATGCGAACATGGCGCCGGCCAGGTTCACCAGCGACTCCATCGCATCCGACAACAGGCTCACCGAATCGGTGAACCACCAGGCGCCGGTTTTCAGGGCGATGGTGGCCAAGGCCACCGCCACCGAGGCCTTGAGGTAGGTGCTGACGGAAAGGTTCTTCATGGTCCTGCGCGAACCCTTGGCATGATCAGGCCAAGGTCACCCGCGCGAACTTGCGCTTGCCCACCTGCACCACGAAAGTTCCCGCCGGCAGCTTCAATCCCTTGTCGCTGATCACCGCGCCGTCCACCCGCACGCCACCCCCGTCGATCAGCCGATTGGCCTCGCTGCTGGAAGGGGCCAGCCCTGACGCCTTGAGCAGCGCAGCCACGCCCAAAGGAGCCCCTGTGAGTGAGACTTCAGGGATCTCCTCGGGCACACCGCCGCGGGCCCGGTTGGCGAAGTCCTGCTCGGCCGCATCGGCCGACGCCGCGCCGTGAAAGCGCGTGGTGATCTCGCGCGCCAGCATCACCTTCACTTCCTTGGGGTTGCGCCCGCCTTGCACCTGCGCTTTCAGCGTCGCAATCTCGGCTTCTTCGCGGAAGGACAAGAGCGTGTACCAGCGCCACATCAGACTGTCTGAAATCGACAGCACCTTGGCGAACATGGTGTTGGCCGGTTCGGTGATGCCGATGTAATTTCCCTTGCTCTTGGACATTTTGTCGACACCATCCAAACCTTCCAAAAGCGGCATGGTCAGAATGCATTGCGGCTCCTGCCCATATTCCTCTTGAAGGTGGCGGCCCATGAGCAGGTTGAATTTCTGGTCGGTGCCGCCAAGCTCCAAATCGCTCTTGAGCGCCACCGAGTCGTAACCTTGCATCAGCGGGTAGAGGAATTCGTGCACGCTGATGGCCGTACCGGCCTTGTAGCGCTTGGTGAAGTCGTCGCGCTCCATCATGCGCGCCACCGTGTAGCGCGAGGCCAAGCCGATGATGCCGCGTGCACCCAGCGGGTCGCTCCACTCGCTGTTCCAGCGCACCTCGGCGTTGTCCATCTGAACCACCAGGCCCACCTGTTCGAAGTAGGTCTTCGCATTGGACTCGATCTGTTCGCGGGTGAGCGCCGGGCGGGTGCTGTTGCGGCCAGAGGGGTCGCCGATCATGGTGGTGAAGTCGCCGATCAGCGGAATCACCCGGTGTCCCAGGTCCTGCAACTGGCGCATCTTGTTGAGCACCACCGTGTGGCCCAGGTGCAGGTCGGGCGCGGTGGGATCCATGCCGAACTTGATGCGCAGAGGCTGGCCGGTGGCTTCACTGCGTTGCAACTTGCGCAGCCAATCGGCCCTGGGCAACAGTTCCTCACAACCACGCATGGTGACGGCCAATGCGTGCCGAACCGAGTCGGAGCAATCGGCGTCATCAGGTGAGTGTGCGCTTGCTTTCTCGGGGCGTGCGGCGCTGTCAGAGTGATTCATGGATGCAAAAAAGGGTTGATTTTTCACATCTGCCGATACAATTTGATTTTCCTGACAGCGCCTGCTGCCTGCGCCAGATGTGGAGTCGATTCTACCGACGCCCCTGATGCACCGGCCTCACAGGCCGCCTTGCGCGGCCGGCACCGTCTCCATGGGTTCTGGCAGCTGGCACACCATGCCGGTTGTTGAGGATTGCTTTTCTTTGAATCACCGAATGCAGCTGCATCCTGTCGTTGTTGCCATGCAAGCCTGGGCTACGCGCCACCGCCGTGCGGTGGTGGGTGGTTTGGCGGCCGGGCTCACGGGCCTGGCGGCCACGGCATTTGGCCTGGCGCCCCTGGCGCCCGATGCAGCCGATCTGCCCCAGCAACTGGTCACGCAAACCGTGCAGCCCGCGTTGGATGTGGGCGCGCAACTGGAAGCGCTGTCCGACATGCGGTTGGAGCTGTACCGCTCTGACCTGACGCGCAAGCAAGACACGGCCGACACCCTCTTGACACGGATGGGCGTGAACGACGCGCAAGCCGCTGCTTTCATCCGGCAGGACAAACAGGCCCGCAAGCTGTTGGAAGGTCGCGCCCAGAAAATGGTGCGTGCCAAGGCCGATGCCTCCGGCCGCCTCATCGAGTTGGTGGCCCGCTACCCGGCCGAGCAGCGCAGCCAGAGCGACACCCACTTCACACGGCTGTCGCTCACGCGCAGCGATTCGGGGTGGACCAGCCGAGTGGAGACGGTGGAGTTGCAGTCACGCGTACAACTGGGCAGCGGCACCATCCGCTCGTCTTTGTTTGCCGCCACCGACGAGGCCCAGATGCCGGATGCAATTGCCTCGCAGATGGCCGAAATCTTCTCGGGCGACATCGATTTCCACCGCGAACTCAAGCGGGGCGATTCCTTCAGCGTCGTCTACGAATCGCTCACGGCCGATGGCGAGCCGATCAACTGGAACCAGGCCGCGGGCCGGGTGCTGGCGGCTGAATTCATCAACAACGGCCGGGTGCACCAGGCGGTGTGGTTCAAAGACCCGCAACGGGGCAGCTACTACGACTTCAGTGGCAAGAGCAAGCGCCGGGCTTTCCTGGCCAGCCCGATGGAATTCTCTCGGGTGACATCCGGTTTTGCGATGCGCTTTCACCCCATCCACCAGCGCATGATGGCGCACACCGGCGTGGACTACGGCGCGCCAGTGGGCACGCCCGCGCGCACCGTGGCCGATGGCACGGTGGAATTTGCCGGCTGGCAAGGCGGCTATGGCAATACGGTGATCGTGCGCCATGGCGGCGACAAGACCACGCTGTATGCCCACCTCAGCCGGGTGGATGTGCGGCGCGGTGAGCGGGTTCAACAAGGCCAGCGCATCGGCGCGGTGGGAGCCACCGGTACCGCCACGGGTCCGCACCTGCACTACGAGTTCCGCGTGAACGGGCGCCATGTCGACCCTCTGAAGGCCGCCCGCAATGCCGCGCCCATTCCATTGGCTGAACAATCGCGTGGCGCCTTCATGGCCCAAGCCGAGCTGCTTCGAACCAAGCTGAATGTGGCCGCCACGCTCGTGGGCGACTCCGGCCGCGGCGACTGACCACTGCGCAAGGCAGTCCGTGGCAATTCCACCGGCCTGCACCCTCACCATCGGCTTGATGTCCGGAACCTCGCTTGACGGGGTGGATGGCGTGTTGATGCGCTGGCCAGCAGGCCACGCGCAATTCGAAACCCTGGCGCGCGCGCACGGCACTTTCGACGACGCCCTTCGGCGTGAACTCCTGGACCTCAACAGCCCGGGAGACAACGAGTTGCACCGGGCCGCCCTGGCCGCCAACCGAATGAGCGTGGAAGCTGCCACGGTGGTGGCACAACTGCTGCAGCGGGCGGGGCTGAGCTCCAGCGATGTGGCTGCAGTGGGCCTGCACGGCCAGACCGTGCGCCACCGACCCGGCGAATTCGATGGTTGCGGCTACACCATCCAGTTGCACAACGCCGCCTTGTTGGCCGAGCTCACTGGGCTGGATGTGGTGTGCGATTTCCGCAGCCGCGATGTGGCCGCAGGAGGTCAGGGCGCTCCCTTGGTGCCGGCCTTCCATGCCGGCGTATTCCATGACCCGGCTGTCGATGTAGCGGTACTGAACCTGGGCGGTATCGCCAACCTCACGCTGCTGCATGCAGATGGGCGAATCGGTGGTTTCGACTGTGGGCCGGCCAATGTGCTGATGGACCTGTGGGCGCAGCAGCATCTGGGACAACCTTATGACGCTGCGGGCGCGTGGGGCGCCACCGGTACCGTGCAAGCCGGACTGCTGCAGCGGTTTCAGGCCGAGCCCTTCTTCTGTCGACCAGGTCCCAAGAGCACCGGGCGCGACCTGTTCAACCGCGAATGGCTTCAAGGCATGGGTGTTGAGGGGGTGTCGCCTGCCGATGTGCAGGCCACTTTGTGCGAACTGACGGCATGGGCTGCGGACCTGCACTTGGCGCGCGAATTGCCGCACGCGGCGCGTCTGTGGGTGTGTGGCGGTGGTGCCTTCAACTCCCACTTGATGGGGCGGATGCAGGCGCTGATGTCAGCGCGCGTGGGCCGCCATATGCAGGTGGTGTCCACCGCACAGCGGGGGCTCGACCCCTTGGATGTGGAAGCCGCAGCGTTCGCTTGGTTGGCTTGGCGTTTCCTGGAGCGCGAACCCGGCAACGTGGTGCGGGTGACCGGGGCACGCGGGCCTCGGTTGCTGGGCGCCCTGTACCCGGGCGCCCGCTGAAGGCATCAGACCGAGAACGACGACCCGCAACCGCAGGTGGTGGTCGCGTTGGGGTTCTTGATCACGAACTGCGCGCCCTGCAGGTCTTCCTTGTAGTCGATCTCGGCACCCATCAGGTACTGCAGGCTCATCGCGTCGATCAGCAGGGTGACGCCATTCTTCTGCATCTGGGTGTCGTCTTCGTTGACGACTTCATCAAAGGTGAAGCCGTACTGGAAACCCGAGCAACCGCCGCCCTGCACGAACACGCGCAGTTTCAGCTCAGGGTTGCCCTCTTCGGCCACCAGGTCGGCCACTTTGGAAGCGGCGCTGTCGGTGAAGACCAAGGGCGCAGGCATGCCATCGGTGGTGAGATTGACTTGTTCGGCTACAGCGTTCATGCGGTAAATCCTCCGGAATTGGTCGGATTATGGCGCGAGATGCGGGCAGGTGAAGAACACCGCATGGGCGCAGGGGAATTGAAGGACATGGAGCAGCAGCCGCAGGCCGGCATGCCGGTCCATGAAAAAAGCCACCGGGCGCGGGCGCCAGCGGTGGCTTGTTCGTTCCAAGCCCTTGGGGTTGCCAAGAGCGGGGAACCAGGCCGATCAGCGCTTGCTGAACTGCTTGCGGCGACGGGCACCGTGCAGACCGACCTTCTTGCGTTCGACCTCGCGGGCATCGCGAGTCACGAAGCCGGCGCGGCTGAGTTCGGGCTTGAGGGCTGCGTCGTAGTCGATCAGCGCGCGCGTGACACCGTGGCGCACCGCACCGGCTTGGCCGGACTCACCACCGCCGTGCACATTGACCTTGATGTCGAATGCTTCAGCGTTGTTCGTCAGCATCAGGGGCTGCTTGACGATCATGATGGAGGTTTGACGACCAAAGTACTGCTCAACGGGCTTGCCGTTGACGGTGATCTGGCCGGTGCCCTTCTTGATGAAGACCCGTGCCACCGAGCTCTTGCGGCGGCCGGTGCCGTAGTTCCAATTTCCGATCATGGCCGTTCCTTAGATCTCAAGCGTCTTGGGTTGCTGGGCGGTGTGCGGGTGCGAGGCACCGGCATACACCTTCAGCTTCTTGACCATCGCGTAGCCCAGCGGGCCCTTGGGCAACATGCCCTTGACGGCCTTCTCCAGCGCGCGACCCGGGTGCTTGGCCTGCATGTCCTTGAACTTCGTGGCGTAGATGCCGCCGGGGAAGCCCGAATGACGGTAGTACACCTTGTCTTCGGCTTTGTTGCCGGTGACACGGATCTTGTCGGCGTTGACGACGACGATGAAATCACCGGTGTCGACGTGAGGCGTGTAGATGGCCTTGTGCTTGCCGCGCAAACGGAGTGCCACTTCGCTGGCAACACGTCCGAGCACCTTGTCGGTGGCGTCAATCACAAACCACTCGTGCTTCACTTCGGCCGGCTTGGCGCTGAAGGTCTTCATGAGAGTCTTTCTGGGGGAACGGCAGCTGTTTCGTGCGGAGGGCCCTGCACCCACTCCCCATTTCGGTGCCGATTCTGATGTCCGGCCTCTCAATGCGGGGTTGGCGTCGTGCGCAGTCTCCGGTTTGAGCCCGGTCGCCGCACCCAAGACGGGCAACTTCCATTCCCCGCTGCCATCGGGAAAGCCCTCGAGTATAGCCGAAGAATGCTTGAGCAAGTAGCCAAACAGCCAGGGCGGTCCTTCAAGGGAATTAGAGCCTGCTCCCCACACGAACGGCTGAGGAAGTCTAGTATTTACCCTAATGACTGACTTGCAATTCCCTCCCAACCCCCTCAACACCCTGCTGGATTGGGTGCCGGTCCGATCCCTGGCCGAAGCGGACCGTCCTGCCATGGAACAGCACCTGTTGGCCCTGAGCGAGCAGGACCGCTACCTGCGTTTCGGCCAAGCCGCCGGTGACGAGCAGATCCGCCACTATGTGGCCGGGATCAGCCTGCGCGAAGGCGAAGTGCTTGGGATTTTCAACCGCAAATTGGAGTTGCTCGGGATGTCGCACCTGGCCGATCTGGAGCCGGGTCAGGCGGAATTCGGCGTATCCGTCATCCCCAAGGCTCGTGGCCGTGGCTTTGGGCAGTTGCTGTTCGACCACGCCTGCCTGCACGCCCGCGCCCGAGGCGTGGCCGAACTCGTGATCCACACCCTTACCGAAAACGCCGCCATGATGGCCATTACCCACCGTGCGGGCGCCACCATCGTGAGGGAGTCCGGCGAAGCCACCGCGCGCCTGGCCCTGGCACCCTTGAATCTGGGCGACCGCTGGCTGGCCCAGTTGGACGATCAGGTGGCCGAAATCGACTTCCGCTGGAAGGCCGGGCGGCTGAAGGTGCAGGAGATGCTGGCCACGCTGGAGGCCGACTGACCCTCTCGCGCCGCCCGGGGTCGGCGCGTAGGATGCGCCATGCCCGATGAATTGCCTCAGGCCACCGCAGACCGGCGGACCCCGTCCCCGGTAGGCACTTACGCCCTCCTGCAACCCCACGATGTTCTGGCTGCGCTCGATGCCGTGGGCCTGCGCGGCGACGGCCGTCTGCTGCAACTGAACTCGTACGAGAACCGCGTGTTCCAGGTGTTCCTCGAATCGGGCGACGCGGTGGTGGCCAAGTTCTACCGACCCGGCCGCTGGACGGATGAGCAGATTTTGGAAGAGCATGCCTACGCCCTGGAACTGCAGGCCGAGGAAGTGCCGGTGGTCGCGCCTTGGGTGCTGCAGGCTGAAGACGCCGGCTGCGTCCGGGTAGACCCTTCGCACGGCACCTTGGCCACCTGGGTACAGGGAGAAGAGACCTGGCGGTTTGCAGTGAGCCCGCGCAAGGCGGGACGGGCCCCCGAGATTGACGATGCCGACACCCTGAAGTGGATCGGCCGCTTCGTGGCACGGCTGCATGGGGTGGGTGCGCGGCGCCAGTTTGAGCACCGCCGCACGCTGAATGTGGCCACATGGGGTTGGGCGAATCAGCAGTGGCTGTTGACACAAGGCGTGGTGACGCCGGTCGAGCTGGCCGCATGGAAAGACGCCTCCAGCCGGGCGCTGGACCTTGCAGAAGCCGCCTTCGACCGCGTGGGCAGCGTGCAACGCCTGCGCCTGCATGGTGACGCACACCCGGGCAACATCCTGTGGCGCGAAGAAGGCCCGCACGTGGTGGACCTGGACGATGCGTGCAACGGGCCGGGGGTGCAAGACCTGTGGATGCTGCTGCCGGGAGACGAAGCCGGCCGGGCGCGCAGCTTGCGGCTGTTGCTGGAAGGCTATGAATCCGTGCGCGATTTCGACGATGCCGAGCTGGCCCTGATAGAGCCACTGCGCACGCTGCGCATGATCCAACACAGTGCCTGGATTGCGCAGCGCTGGAACGACCCGGCGTTCACGCGGGCGTTTCCGCACTTCGGCACGGCGGCGTATTGGAGCGAGCAGACGACGCAGTTACGGGAGCAGTTGGGAGGTTAACGCCTGGTGGGCTGCGCTGCTGCGTGCGCAGGTTGAGCGCTGCCGTGTCGTGGGGGGCCTACCCTTGCCGGACAGTCAGCCCGGGAACCGATGGGAGACCGCCGGTGGGCGGGCTAGCCGAGGTGGAGGGCGTCCGGCGAGGGTAGGCCCCCCGCGGCGCGACAGCGCGACGCAAGACCACTCAAGCCGTCGGCAGCGTGTAATCCTTGAACTGGTCCCGCAGCTTGATCTTCTGCATCTTCCCCGTGGCCCCCAAAGGAATCGCATCCACGAAGACCACATCGTCCGGCGTCCACCACTTCGCAATCTTGCCGTCGTAAAAGGCAATCAGTTCGTCGCGGGTGACCTCAGCCCCTGGCTTCTTCACCACCACCAGCAAAGGCCGCTCATCCCACTTCGGATGCCGCGCCGCAATGCAGGCCGCCATCGCCACCGCCGGGTGCGCCATCGCAATGTTTTCCAGGTCGATCGAGCCGATCCACTCGCCACCGCTCTTGATCACATCCTTCGTGCGGTCCGTGATCAGCATGTAGCCCTCGGCGTCGATCTTGGCCACATCGCCTGTGGGGAACCAGCCGTCGCGCAGCACATCGCCGCCTTCGCCCTTGAAGTACTGCTGAAGGATCCACGGGCCCCGCACCAACAGGTCGCCGCTCTTGTCCGAACCGAAGGGAATCTCCTGGCCGTCCTCATCGACCACCTTCATGTCCACGCCGTAGATGGCGCGGCCCTGGCGATTCATCACCGCGTAGCGTTCTTCCTGCGTCAGGTCGAGATGACGCGCCTTGAAGGTCGAGGCCGTACCCAGTGGGCTCATCTCGGTCATGCCCCAGGCGTGGATCACATCCACGTCGTACTGTTCCTTGAAGGTCCGGATCATCGCCGGCGGGCAGGCCGAGCCGCCGATCACCGTGCGGCGCATGGTGCTGAACTTCAGGCTGTTGGCAGCCGTGTGGCCCAGCAGCGCCTGCCACACCGTGGGCACCCCCGCCGAGAGCGTCACCTTTTCGCTCTCGAACAGCTCGTAGAGCGACTTTCCGTCCAGTGCGCCCCCCGGGAACACCATCTTGGCGCCGGTCATGCAGGCCACATAGGGAAGGCCCCAGGCGTTCACATGGAACATCGGCACCACCGGCAGGATCACATCGCGCGCCGAGCAATTCAGCGCATCGGGCATGGCTGCGGCCATCGTGTGCAGCAGCGTGGAACGGTGGCTGTAGAGCACACCCTTGGGGTTGCCCGTGGTGCCACTCGTGTAGCACAGCGACGAAGCGGTCTGCTCATCGAAGCCAGGCCAATCGAAGGCGTCGTCGGGCTGGGAATCCAGCAGGTCTTCATACACCAGCAGGTTGGGAATGGCCTTGGCTGCTTCGGGCAGGTGGGCGCGGTCGGTCATCGCCACCCAGTGCTTGACCGTCTTGGTGCGCGAGGCCACGGCTGCGATCACCGGCAGGAAGGTCAGGTCGAAGAACAGCACCTGGTCTTCTGCGTGGTCGGCAATCCACACCACTTGGTCGGGGTGCAGGCGCGGGTTCACCGTGTGCAGCACCGAACCAATGCCCGACACCGCGAAGTACAACTCCATGTGGCGGTAGCCGTTCCAGGCCAGGGTGGCCACGCGGTCGGAAGGCTGCACGCCCAGAGCCTGCAGCGCGCGCGCCATGCGGCGAGAACGGGAGGCCAGTTCGCTGTAGGTGTAGCGGTGGATGTCGCCCTCTACCCGGCGGGAGACGATTTCCTGCTCGGGGTGATGCCGTTCGGCATGCACCAACAGCGATGAAATGAGCAGCGGTTGCTGTTGCATCAGTCCGAACATGGGGAAGTCTCCTGTCTATGTAATGCCAAACCTGAAGTCATCGAAGCACGGATGCCGCTGGCGGCCGGATTCAATCCGATGGTGCACCCGAAGCCACGCCCGTGTCGAGACGCCGCGCTCCGTGGCTCATCGACTGCCCAGTCATCTGCCCCGTCATCTGCCCCATCACCTGACCCATTCTCACCGCCGAGCCCGGTTCCCACTGCGCATTGAATGCGAGGCCGCCCTCCATCCGGGGCCACAGCATCACCACCGTGGAACCCAGCAGGAAGCGGCCCATCTCGGCCCCTTGCTCCAGTTCGATCGGTTGGTCGGCATAGCGCCACTCTCGCACCACACCCACCCGCGGCGGGTTCACCACACCGTGCCACACCGTGGCCATGCTGCCCACGATGGTGGCGCCCACCAGCACCTGCACGAACGGGCCGAAGGCGGTGTCGAACACGCACACCACCCTTTCGTTACGCGCGAACAGGCCCGGCACGCCGCGTGCCGTGGCGGGGTTGACCGAATAAAGATCGCCCGGCACATGAATCATGCGCTTCAGACGGCCGGCGCAAGGCATATGGATGCGGTGGTAGTCCCGCGGGCTGAGGTAAATCGTCGCGAATGAGCCGTTCTGGAATTGCGCAGCCAACTGTGCATCGCCACCCACCAGCGCACGCGTGCTGTAGGTGTGGCCCTTGGCCTGGAACACCTGATCGCCCTCGATGACGCCCGCTTGGCTGACGGCGCCGTCCACCGGGCACACCCAGTCGGCCTGCGATAGGGGACGCGCTCCGGGCCGCAAGGCGCGGGTGAAGAAATCATTGAAGCTGGCGTAACTGGCATTGTCGGGGTTGGCCGCCTCGGACATGTCTACGCCGTAGCGACGCACAAACCAGCGGATGGCAGCGGTGGTGGCGCCGCCCCCTTGCGAGCGCGCCAAAGCGCCCATCATCTCCGTGAGTGCGCGCTTGGGCAGCACATGCTGCAGGGCCACGAACAGGTGGTCGGACATCAGAACTTCCCGGCGCGATATGGAAAAGGGCGAGGCAGCGTTAACGCACCGGCACCGGCACCGACACCGGCACCGGCACCGGCACCGGCACCGGTGCGGCCGCGCCACCAAGCCGGGCGCTACCACCCATGGCGCGGATCGCCTGCACCGCGCCCATGCCCACCGAGGCACCAAAGCGCTTGGCCAAGCGTTCGGCCACATTTTCACGCGGGCTGTAGTCCACCACATCAGGCGCCTGCACCTTGTCACGGGCCACCGTATCCAGACTGCCCACGGCATCCACCAGGCCCATGCGCACCGCCTCCTCGCCGTTCCAGAACAAGCCGGAGAAGGTGTCGGGCGTGGCCTTCAGGCGCGAGCCGCGCCCTTCCTTGACCGCCGCAATGAACTGTTGGTGAATCTGGTCGATCAGCGCCTGGGCGTGCTCACGCTCGCGCACGGTCTGCGGCGTGAAGGGGTCCAACATGCCCTTGTTCTCACCGGCCGTGATCAGGCGCCGTTCCACGCCCAACTTGGCCATCAGGTCGACAAATCCAAAGCCATCCATGAGCACACCGATGGAGCCCACGAGGCTGGCCTTGTCCACGTAGATTTCATCGGCCGCCACCGCCACATAGTAGGCACCGGAGGCACAGATTTCCTCCACTACCGCGTATACCTTCTTCTGGTGCAGTTCCTTAAGCCGCCGGATTTCATCGTTGATGAGACCCGACTGCACCGGTGAACCCCCAGGGCTGTTGATGCGCAGCACCACCGCCCGCGAGTTGGGATTGCCGAAGGCGTCGCGCAGCGAGGACATCAGGGCGTCTGCACTGGCCAGGCCTTCGGCCTGGATTTCGCCCCGAAGGTCCACCATGGCGGTGTGGGGCCCTGCTGGCGCGGTGCTCAGGCCGCGTGAAGGCGCGAAGGTCCAGATGAGCGCTACGGCCACCAACAGCCAGGCCAAGCGAAACGCCGAACGCCAGCGGCGCTCGGCTCGGCGGTCGCGGATCAGTTCGGTGAGGATGCGCTCCATCGGTTCGCCCGTAGACGGTGCGGTGCGCGCGTCGCTGGAGACCGCCGCTGCAGACGGTGCTGCGCCGTCCCGCAGGGGATTGGTTTGCAGCGGATCGTCGTTCATGAAATGCTCAC
>CAMCTE010000072.1 GCA_945878385.1 Azohydromonas lata NBRC 102462
CCGCTTCCCCGGCGGCGGTTCCGGTCGCGGCCTCCACGGTTCGCATGGACGCTGTGGGTGCTGCAGGCCGCTTGAACCACCCCCTGTTGAGCCAAACGCTCGACCGCGCGGTAGAACTGGGCTATGTGCCCTCCGCCGACCGCGAACAGGTGGGCTCGCGCATTGAGGAACTGGCTGGCAAACACGGCTTTCGCCCCGACGACTTCGCCAAGGCCGTGCTGATGGAAAGCGACGGGCTGAACCCGCGTGCCAGCAATGGCCGCTGCCACGGCATCATTCAATTCTGTGCCGGCCCAGACCGTGGGGCCGCCAGCGCCGGCTATGGCAGCCGCCCGAAAGAAATCCTGGGCCTGAGTGTGTTGCAGCAGCTCGACCTGGTGGACCGCTATTTCGACGACACCAAGCTGCGCGAATTCCGCGGACGCGATGGCCAGGTCCGGCTGGACGACCTTTACCTCACCATCCTCACGCCGGCCGCGCGCCAGGAACGCGGCCCCAACGCGCCGCTGTCCATTGCGGGGCCGCAGGCCCTGGACCTGCATGTGCGGCGTGAACGCGGTGCACCCATCACGCGCTCGTCAATTCTGGCGGGCTTGAATGTGAATGCGCGGGCGCGCCTGGGCCAATTCACGGTGGCCGAGCTCACGCTGCGCTGAACGGCGGCAAGCGCTTGCCGCGCGGCAAGAACTTGCAGCGCTGGATTTCTCTCTGCTCAAGGATCGACCCGAGTGGGCATTTCTTGAATGGAAGAGGCCCCGCCTTCGGCCGCCGTCGGATGCCAGAACACCGACAGTTGAAGTTGGCACGAAGCGTGCATGACCGGATCGGAAATCGGACACATCACAGGACCGACTGGCATGAACTTCATCGACAAGGACTTTGCTCTGCACGAACGCGCACTGCGCTTTCGTGGTCAGCGCATGGAATTGCTGTCGGCGAACATCGCCAACGCCGACACGCCGAACTTCAAGGCCCGCGACCTTGATTTCCGCGAGGTCATGAAGATGGCCCATGTCGATGTGCTGCGCACCACGCAATCCCAACACTTCGAGCTTGAAGGCGGCGTTCTGCCCGACCAGGCCGCCCAGAAATTCCGCGTTCCCTTCAATACCGCCTTCGACGGCAACACGGTGGAACTGAGCGTGGAGCAGGCCAAGTTCGGTAAGGCCTCGGGCGATTTTCAGGCCACGCTGAGCTTTCTTGAAAACCGCGTCTCCGGCATCCGCAAAGCCCTCAAGGGCGAGTGACGAAAGGCCCACACCATGATGGACAACATCTTCGGCATCGCAGGTACTGCGCTCAACGCGCAGCTCACCCGCATGAATGCCACTGCCTCCAACCTGGCCAACGCCAGCACGGTGGCCAGCTCCGATCAGGAGGCCTTTCGCGCCAAGCGTCCGCTGTTCCGCGCGATCGTCGACGACATGATCAACAAGTCCAACACGAACAACACGCAGGACACCCGCGGCGGCGTGAAGATTGAAAAGCTGATCGACGACCCCGCACCCGTGCGCCGCCAGTTCGACCCCCACAGCCCGGTGGCCGACAAAGACGGCTATGTCTACCAATCGAACGTGAACGAAGTCAGCGAGATGGTGGAGATGATGGCCGCGGCGCGCTCCTACCAAAACAGCGTGGAGACGGTGAACACCGCCAAGCATCTGATGATGCGCACGCTGGATGTGATGCGCAGCTGATGCAACCCAGGCGGAGCCCACCATGACCACCACACCCACCGCACCCACCGCCAAGTCTGCGCAGCCTGTGCTGCCGGGCATCACGCGCTACAGCGACATCAAGAACGCGCCCAAGACCGCCAATGAGCAGATGGGCAAGACCGAGTTCCTGACGCTGTTCACCACGCAGTTGCAGAACCAGAACCCCTTGGACCCGGTTCAGAACGAGGCCTTCGTGGCGCAGCTTGCGCAGTTCTCGCAGCTCGAAGCCACCACCAACATGAGCACCTCGATGGAGTCGATGGTCAAGAACATGAAGAGCGAGCGCTTCATGAGCGGGTCCAACCTCATCGGCAAGCAAGTCACCGCACCCATGGGCAATGCCCGCTATGTGCAGGGCAGCACCATCAGTGGCCTGGTTTCTCTGCCCACCGGTGCCGACAGCGTGAACCTGGATGTGTACGACAGCCAGAACAACAAGGTCTACAGCCAAGCCCTGGGCCGTCAGATGCCCGGCGACATCACCTTGAGCTGGAACGGTGCCACCGACGCAGGCGGCACCGCACCTTCGGGCACCTACAAGATCGTGGCCACCGTCAGCAGCCTGGGCAAAGTGACACAGACGCCCATCAGCACGCCCATGACGGTCAAGAGCGTCACCTACAGCCCCGCCGACGACGACTTGATTGTGGAAGTGGAGGGCGGTGCCACGGTCCCCTTGAGCCAGATCAGCCGCATCGACGCCCCGCTGGCGGGCACGGCCGCCGCGGTGCCCGGTTCGGTGGCCGGTGGTCTGAACACCATGCCCGGTGCCGTCTCGGGCACTGCGGCCGACCCCAGCCAGGCGCTCAACGACCAAATCAACAACCAGCTCAATGCCATCTTCGGCAAGGCCGCTGGTGCATCGGGCCCGGTCAGCCCTGTGGGCACCGGTACCGGCGCCACCAGCGGCAGCGGCACCGGCTCCACGCCTTCGAACGCTTTGGAAAACGCACTCAAGGGCCTGTTCAAGCCGCCTGGCGGATAAGTCCCGAGATGGTTCACTGAGTTGACCCTTCAGCCCCACACCACCTGCCCCTAAGAACCGGAGCACGACATGTCCTTCTATACCTCGCTGACTGGCCTGAACGCCGCCTCTTCGCAACTGACGGTGACTTCCAACAACATCGCCAACGTGGGCACCACGGGCTTCAAGCGCTCGCGTGCAGACTTCGGCGACATCTTTGCCACCTCGCCCTTGCAGAAGGCGGCTTCGGTGGTGGGTCAGGGTGTGTCGCTCAAGGCGGTGACGCAGGAATTCAGCCAGGGCAACATTCAGTTCTCTGCCAACTCGCTGGACATCGCCATCACCGGTGACGGCTTCTTCCCGCTGAAGTCGGTCGACGGCCTGCAGGACATCTACACGCGAAACGGCAGCTTTGCGCTGGACGATTCATTCAATGTTGTGAACTCGCAGGGGCAGGCCCTGATGGCCGCAGCGGTGGACTCTTCCGGCAAGGCCGACCTGAACAATCTGTCCAAACTGCAGCTTTCGCGCAAGACCAGCGGTGATGCCCGCGAAACCACCGCAGTGGAATTGGGCCTGAACTTTCCGGCCGACGCCGAAGTGATCAGCAAGGCCTTCGACCGCAACGACCCCACTTCCTACAGCAAGACCACCACCGTCACCGTGTACGACTCGGGCGGCAACGGCTACCTGGCCACGGTGTATTACGTGAAGACCCAGGTGGCCACACCGGCCGACCCGGCCAACAAGTGGCAAACCCATGTCTACATCGGCGACACCAAGCTGCAGGAAAACCTGATCCAAGGTGAGAAGAACGGCAGCCGCTTGTTTGTCAACAAGTACGGCGAGGTACGCCCTGAATCCGAAATTCCGCCCGAGGCCCTGTCGCGCGGTGTGAACAAGCTCTACAAGCTCGACGACCTGCGCAACGCCCTGCCTTCGGTGCCGGCGAATGTGCCGGGTGATCCCATGTCCACTTCCACCAACAACTTGTGGACCGGTGGCTTCGATTTGGCCACGCTGCTGCCTGCAGCAGGCGGCACCACCTCATTCCAAGCGAACATTCCCGCGTCGCCCAAGCTGGCGTTTGACCTGGAAGTGGACGGCTCGGCCAAGCAGCGCCTGGACTTTTCCAGCCTGCTGGAGGCCACCAATAAGGGCAAGGCCTGGACGGGTGTGGAGATGGCCCGCTACATGACCGATTCGATCAATCGGGCTTTCGGCGACGAGCGCTACTTCAACTTTGACGGCGAGTTGTTCGCCGGCGCCACCTCGGGCACCACCAAAGACACGCTGATGTCCTTGACGATCACCGACAGCGCGTCCACCACCGCGCCCACTGCGCTGGACATCAAACTGCTGACCACCGATTGGGAAAAGGGCGTGACGGGGCAGATTTCCCCGGAAACGCTGGTGGCCAAGATTCAGGCGCAGATCAACGCCAACCCGGCCTACATGAATGCCGCCTCGGGCACCACACCCGCCAGCCCCAAGGTGGTGGTGAACTACGACCCCGTTTCGCACCGCCTGGTATTCGACACCCCGGGCCTGGGCCGCACGCAGGCGCTGGTGCTCAAGGGTGGCGGCGACAGCAAAGGCTTCCTGGGTCTGACCAAAGCCGGCGTGGCCTCCACCGACTACAAGGAAGAGGTTATCCCCAACGGTAACTTCAAGCTGCAACAGTCCGACCAGCGCTTCGGGGTGCAGGTGCGCTACGACGAAGACAAGCGCACTTTCGCCATTTACTCTGGCACCACGGGCGACACCTCCAGCGTGCGAATTTCTATTCCGCCGGCCACGGCTCCGGCTGGTGGCACAGCAGCCGACGCAGTGGCCAACAACAAGGTCAACGATATCTTTGGCTTCGTCAACAGCGAATCCCTGGCCTCCAATTCACCGGTGCGCGGCGTCACCTCCACGCCCGCGGTGCTCAAGGGCAATGTGATCGGCCTGAACCTGTCCAACAAGTTCCGGGTGGATGAGTCCAACAACCAGTTCGTGGTCACCATCGACAACGTCACCGGCATCATCACCATCCCGCCCAAGGCTGAATACAGCGCCGAAGAATTCCGTCAAGCGTTGGAAAACCGCATCAATGCACTGTCCGACCAATATGGCCGTACCGTCAGCGGCGTGAAGGTGGGCATTGAAGGCTCCACCAGCAAGTACTTCACCTTCACCAGCGGCACAGCAGGCGACAACGCCTTCGTCAAGGTCACCGCCAACAACATCTGGGGCCTGTCCAATGTGCCCAGCGCCCGCGGTACCACCAGCAATTGGCAAATTCCGCCACAGGCGCGCAACGAGGCGGGATTCCCGCTTTATGTGGACCGCAACGGCCTGGAAACCAGCAACCCGGGTGACTTCTCTGAAGCGGAAACCAAAGACCTCTGGGCGCCGGTGTACCTCGACGGTGGCGAACTCACCTTCAATTCCAGCGGCAAGATCGTCTCACCCAATGAGGCCATTCAGTTCAAGAGCGCCACCATCGGTGAATCCGGCGCCACGCTGAAGTTCTCCATCAGCTACGGCGCGTCCACCCAATACTCTTCGCCGTTCTCGGTGAAGAAGCAGGACCAGAACGGACGCCCCGAGGGCGACCTGATCGGTGTGGAGATTGGTGACGACGGCCTGGTCAGCGCCAGCTACTCCAACGGTTCGCAGAAGTCGCTGGCCAAGATCGTGTTGGCCAACTTCGCCACGCCCACCGGCCTGCGCCAGATCGGCGACAGCAGCTACTACGCCAGCGCCAAGTCGGGTGCCGCGAAGTACGGCGAAGCCGGTTCAGCCGGTTTTGGAACACTGCGCGCCGGTGCCCGCGAACGCGCCAATGTGGACCTGACGCAGGAACTGGTGGACCTGATCACCGCGCAGCGGAACTTCCAGGCCAACGCCAAAGCGATCGAGACGAACAACACGCTCACGCAGGCCATCATCAACCTGCGCAGCTGATCGCACAGGCGCCTGAACCCCGCAAGGAAACCAAGACATGGACCGCCTGGCCTTCACCGCCGCCGCCGCCATCACCGAGCAGACGATCGCGCGCCAGCACATGGTCAACGAATTGGCCAACATGTCCACGGTGGGCTTCAAGCGCAGCTACGACATGGCCATGCAGTCCATCACTGCCGAAGGCCCGGGTTTCTCGTCGCGTATCCAGCCGCAGGCGGCGGCCAAGGACATCATCCGTCTGGAAGGCGGCACCGTGATGGGCACGGGGCGCTCCCTGGATGTGGCCATGAACGGCAATGGTGTCTTGGGCGTGAGCGCCGAGGACGGCACGCTGGCCTACACACGCCGTGGCGATTTGCGCGTGAACGCCAACGGCACGCTGGAAACCGGCACGGGCAACCTGGTACGAGGCGAAGGCGGCGGCACCATCAATGTGCCACCTGGCTTCGTCATCACCATCAACCCCGACGGCAACGTCGAAGCGCGCGACCCCGGCCTTCCGCCCACCACGCGGGGCCAAACGGTGGGCCGCCTGATGGTTCGCGATGCCGGTGCCACGCCCCTGGAGCGGCGCGCAGATGGTTTGTTTCAGGTGTCCGGTCAGGCACCCGGCGCGGCCATTCCCGGTGGGCCGGCGCCCAGCGGCGTGACACCTGGCGCCCTGGAAGGCAGCAACGTCACCGTCGTCAACGCCATGGTGCGGCTGATGGACCACTCGCGCAGCTTCGAGCAGCAGATCCGAATCATCAAGGAATCCCGTCAGATCGACGAGTCTGGCGCCACCATGCTGCGCCCCACGACCTGACCTCACCCATTCAACTGAATCAACGACCCGGAGCCCCTTATGGACGCCTCACTGTGGATTGCCAAAACCGGCCTGGATGCGCAGCAGACGCGCATGTCCGTCATCTCCAACAACCTGGCCAATGTCAACACCACCGGCTTCAAGCGAGACCGCGCGGTGTTCGAGGACATGCTCTACCAGAACATCCGCCAGGCTGGCGGGCAGACCAGCGCCAACACGCAGGCGCCCACCGGCATGATGCTGGGTACTGGCGTGCGCATTCTGGCCACCGAAAAGAACCACACCCAGGGCAGCATGCAGACCACGCAGAACGCGCTGGATGTGGCCATTCAGGGCGACGGCTACTTCCAGATCCTGCAGCCCGACGGCACCATCGCCTACACCCGTGACGGCAGCTTCAAGCTGTCTTCCACCGGCCAGTTGGTAACAGCCAACGGCGCCCTGCTGCAGCCTGAGATCGCCATTCCGCAAAACGCGGCCAGCATCACCATCGGTGCAGACGGCACCGTCTCCATCACCGCCTTCGGCGGCGGCGGTACCCGAAACATCGGGCAGATCCAGATTGCCCGCTTCTTCAATTCCGCAGGCCTGCAGCCCATGGGCCAGAACCTGATGAAGGAAACCACCGCCAGCGGCGCGCCCCAGGTGCAGCGGCCAGGTCTTGCCGGTGCCGGCAGTTTGATGCAGGGCGCACTGGAAGCATCGAATGTGAATGTGGTCGAAGAAATGGTCAACATGATCGAAACCCAGCGCGCCTACGAAATCAACTCCAAGGCGATTTCGGCGGCCGACGGCATGTTGCGCTTCCTGAACAACAACCTCTGAGGTGCGGCCATGAAGCTCATTCTTTCCCTGCTGGCAATGGCCAGCCTGGCCACGGGTTGCGCCGCTGTAGACCCTGTGCCTGTGCCGCCTCCGCGCTTTGCCGCCGTGCAACCGCCCGAGGTGAATGTGCCGCGCGGGCCCACCGGCTCCATCTACAACGCCGTGCAAAGCGACAACATGTTCGGCCGCGGCCGCAACTTCCAAGTGGGCGATGTGATCATGGTCTTGCTCGACGAACGCACGCAAGGCTCGCGTTCCACCAGCACCAATGTGTCTCGCGAGGCCAAGAACAACATCATTCCGCAGGGTGTGGCCACGCGTTTGGGCAACATCAAGGGCATCCCCATGGGGTTGAACCTCAACGAATCTTCCAACACCTCCACTGGCACCGGCACCGCCGACCAAACCGCTTCACTGACTGGCTCCCTGGCCGTCAGCGTGGTGGAAGTGCTGCCCAACGGCAACCTCGTGGTGCGTGGTGAAAAGCAA
This sequence comes from Azohydromonas lata NBRC 102462, assembly GCA_945878385.1. GTDB lineage: Bacteria > Pseudomonadota > Gammaproteobacteria > Burkholderiales > Burkholderiaceae_C > RFTU01. The sequence continues at coordinate 7,754 of CAMCTE010000072.1, forward strand.
CTCTCGCTGTCCGAAGGCAGCGAGGTCATCCAGGTCTCCGGCGTCATCCGCCCGCAGGATGTATCGCCCAGCAACACGGTGCTTTCCCGCCGCCTGGCGCATTCGCAGATCGCCTACCGCGGTTCGGGCGATTTGGCTGCGGCCAGCACGCCGGGTTGGGGCACCAAGCTGCTCAACCGCGTGTGGCCGTTCTGAGGATTGCCGGGCACGAATCTCGCTTGTAGTTCACCAGCAACCTGGAACTCCGCATGAACACCCGGCTCATCAAGAAGATCGCACTGGCGCTGCTGGCGGGCTTGGCCGTTTGTGCCGGCCCCGCGCAGGCCGACCGGGTCAAAGACTTGGCGCAGGTGGCTTCGGTGCGCACCAACCAGCTCATCGGCTACGGCATCGTCGTGGGCCTGCAGGGCACGGGCGACGGCTCTGACATCACCTTCACCATCCAGAGCGTGAAGGCCATGCTCAACCGCATGGGCGTGAGCGTGGATTCCCCGCTGTCGGACTTTGAAAGCGCGGTATCGGGTGGCGGCAAGCTCGACTTGAAAAACGCTGCGGCCGTGATGGTGACCTCTGAGTTGCCGGCCTTCGCCAAGCCCGGTCAAAAAATCGACATCAATGTGGCCGCCATGGGCAAGGCCACCAACCTGCGTGGCGGCACGCTGCTGCTGACTGCCCTGCGCGGTGTGGATGGTGAAACCTACGCCATTGCCCAAGGGTCGCTTACCGCCACCGGCATCGACGCGGCGGCTGCCGGCTCCAAGGTGGCCATTGGCGTGCCCACCGCTGGCCGCATTCCCGAAGGCGCTACTGTGGAACGCATGGTGGACACGCCCTTCGACCGGTCCAGCGAAATCGTGCTCAATGTGCACCGCAAGGACTTCACCACCACCAACGCCATCGTCAGCGCCATCAACCGCCAGTTCGGTGGCGATGTGGCCCGCGCCATCGACGGTATCTCGCTGGCCGTGCGCGCACCCATGGACATCACGCAGCGCGTGGCCTTCATGAGCACCATCGAAAACCTCGATGTGCGCCCCGGAGAGCCGCCCGCGCGGGTGGTGGTCAACGCCCGTACGGGCACGGTGGTCATCAGCAACAATGTTCGGGTGTCGCCCGCGGCGGTGTCGCACGGCACCATTTCGGTGGCCATTGCCGCCACCAACGAGGTGTCTCAGCCCAATGCCCTGGCCGCAGGGCAAACCGCCGCCGTACAGAATGCCACGGTCGAGGTGCAGGAGCCCAACAAGCCCATGTTCCTCTTCCAGCCCGGCGTGGATTTGCGCTCCATCGTGGACGCGGTCAACCAGGGGGGGGCCAGTCCCTCGTCCCTGATCGCCATCCTGGAAGCCCTCAAAACGGCCGGCAGCCTGCGCGCCGAGCTCATCGTCATCTGACGCACGGGCCACTTCGCATGAAGCCCCTGGACTCCGCTTCCGCCCACGCGCAAGCCGCCGCGCTTTCGCCCGGCAGCTACCACGACTTTTCCGGCCTGCAGGGCCTGAAGGGCCGTGCGCGTGAAGACGCGCAGGGCGAGACTGCGCTGCGCGCGGCCGCCCAGCAGTTCGAGTCCATGTTCCTGCAGGAAATGATGCGCTCCATGCGCCAGGCCACCATCAAGTCCGACCTGCTGGAATCGAACGCGGTCGATACCTTTGAGGGCATGTTCGACAAGGAAGTGTCGATGCAGATGGCCAAGCGCGGCGGCATGGGCCTGGCCGACATGATGGTGCAGCAGATGAAAAAGAATCTGCCCGAAGCGCCGTCCACAAGCGATGTGCTCAAGGGCCGCGAAGCGGCGGGCCATGCGGTTGGCCTGCCCCTGGTGCGCCCATCCAAGCCCCACGAATTGAACACCCCGCGCGAGCAGCCTGGCCTGCCGCTGGCCGGCCCCAAGGCCTATCCCTTGAGCAGTGGCCCCCAAGGCATTCGGCTCAAGAGCCGTGACCTGCTGGAGTAAGCGGTAAATGGCCGACGTCCTGAGCATCAGCAGCAGCGCGATAGGTGTCTATCAGCGCGTGCTGGGCGTCGTCTCCAACAATATCGCCAATGTCGGCAATGCCGACTATGTGAAGCAAGACGCCAGCGTTGGGCAAACACCGCCCACCTTCGACGGGCGCAACTTCCTGGGCACCGGCGCTGTGTTCGAAGGCGTCAAGCGCCAGTACAACGCCTTCATCGAAACCAGCCTGCGCAACGCCACTTCCAACCTGGCAGGCCAAAGCGCCTTGGTCAGTTATGCCAATCGCGTGGTGGATGTGATGGGCAGCGGCGAAATTGGTCTGTCGCCCGCGTTGGACCGTTTCTTCTCGGCCGCGCGTACCCTTTCGGCCGACGCCGCCAGCCCGGTGGCGCGGTCGTCCTTCCTTCGGGAAGTGGATGGTGTGGCATCGCGTTTCCGTGACTTGTCCAGCCAACTGCAGCAGGTGGAATCGGAAACCCAACTGGCCATGAAGTCCGAGTTGGGCGAAGTGAATGTTCTGGCCTCCCAGTTGGGCAAGGTGAACCTGGAACTCAGCCGCCTGCGCAGCCTGGACCGCCAACCCGCCACCTTGCTGGACCAGCGCGACAAACTGCTGCGCCAAATTGCCGACCACTTGAACATTGGTGTGACCGAGGCTGAAAACGGCGTCGTCACCGTCAGCGTGGGCGGGGCCGGCAGCGCGGGGGCCTTGGTGGCCGGCTCGGTGGTCAAGCCCCTGGCAGCCGAATTCGATTCACAGGCCCCCGAGCGCCTGAGCCTCTTGCTCGACCCCTACGGCCGTGAGCCGGTCAACATCTCCGGCATCAGCGGTGGCTCCTTCGGTGGCCTGGCTGCGCTTCGTTCGCAGGTTCTCGACCCCGCGCTGTCCAACCTGGATTCGCTGGCCAAGGCCTTCATGACCGAGGTCAACCGCATCCAGGGCGAGGGCGTGGACGCCAACGGCGATGGCGGCAAGCCGCTGTACGAAATGCGCACCGCCTTCACCTTCGAGCGGGTGCTCGGGGTAGAGCCGATGGGCATTGAGGCCGAAGTCACCGACCTCAAAGCCTTTGATGGCAAGGACATCAAGCTCTCCTTCGATGCCGAAGCCGGGCAGGTGTACACCACGGGCCTGGTGGGCCCCTTCCAGCAGGGAGACCGCATCGAAGTGGCGCTCAACGGCCTGGACAAGATCTTCGCCATCGGCGCCGACACCAGCCCCGAAGGTGTGGCCCAACAACTGCGTCAGTTCATCGACGGTGCCTTCGGCGTCCAACTGCGCTCGCAAGTCGACCCCTCCGGCCAGGTGGTGGTCAACAGCTCGGTGATGAAGAGCTTCAACTTCGCGGTGCGAGTTTCTTCAGAACTGGGCCGCGCGCAGGTTGACCAATCCCAAGGCCTTTGGGTGGCCACCAGCCGCAGCGGCGAACGCATCACCGGCGTGAATGTGCTGGGTGTGGACGGCGTCACCGTTCGCATCAACGGCCAAGCGGTCAATGGCGAACAGCTCACCGTCCACGCCTCTTCACGCCCGGCGGCCGGGCTCTTCGCGCTGGAAGGTGACCCCAAGTCGGTAGCTGCTGCGTCCAGCTTCCGTGCGGTTCGCGGTGTGGACAACCTCAGCGATGTCAAAGCCGCCGTGGTGGACAACATTGCGCGGGGCAGCGGCGCTGCACCGGCACCCTTGCTGGGTACACCGTCGGGCCTGCCGAACAACCCTGTGCCGTCTGAAGCGCAGTTGACCAACGCCAACCGCGTGGTGCCCTTCGCCACCGTACCGGGCGGCATGAAGGATGTGGCCATTTATCTCGACCCCGGCCAGGGCCAAGCCAACCTGCAGATCCTCAGCCGCGACGGGCGCCACCTGCTGGGCACCTCCCAGGCTGACGGTGCCAGTTTCGTCTCCAACACCAACAGCTTGCCCGCCCCGTTGCAGCCGGGC
>CAMCTE010000073.1 GCA_945878385.1 Azohydromonas lata NBRC 102462
CGGCTACACCACCGAAGAGAAGCTGCAGATCGCCAAGACCCACCTCCTGCCGCGCCAGCGCCACGACAGCGGCCTGCCCGAAGGCACGGCGCAGGTGGACGACGAGGTCCTGGTGCAGTTGATTGAGCGCCACACCCGGGAGGCCGGCGTGAGGCAGCTCGAGCGCAGCCTGGGTGCCCTGATGCGACACGCGGCCTGGGCCTACGCGCAAGACGGCAAGGCGCCCGCTCGGCTTGCCCTGGACGACTTGCCCACCATTTTGGGCACCCCGCGCCATTGCCGTGAGACGGCCATGCGCACCAGCATGTCGGGCGTGGTGACCGGCCTGGCCTGGACACCCATGGGGGGCGACATCCTGTTCGTGGAGGCCACCCGGGTGCCCGGCAGCAACCGGGTGCTGCTCACAGGGCAGTTGGGCGAAGTGATGCGGGAAAGCGCCCAAGCCGCCTTCACTTTGGTGAAATCCCGCGCGGCCAGCCTGGGCCTGACGCCGCAAGCCTTCGCCGATGTGGATGTCCATGTGCATGTGCCGGCCGGTGCCGTGCCCAAGGACGGCCCCAGCGCCGGTCTGGCGATGTTCCTGGCCCTGGCCTCGGTGTTCACCGGGCGGGCCGTGTCACATGAATTGGCGGTGACGGGGGAAATCAGCCTTCGTGGCTTGGTGCTGCCCGTGGGCGGCATCCGCGACAAGGTGCTGGCCGCGGCCCGCGCGGGGCTCAAGCGGGTACTGCTGCCGGTAGGCAACCGGCAGGATTGGGCCGAAGTACCACCGGCCGTTCAGCAAGCGCTGACGGTTCACTGGGTGGAACAGGTGGACGAGGCCGTGGCTCGGGCACTGGCGCCCGCGAACCTCGATTGATGCCGGCCGGACGGCCCTGCCGGGTTCAGCCCTTCAGTGACGCCTCAAGTTCCTTGCAGGTGGGCGCACAAACCGCCTGCGGCTTGCCCAACAGACGGCGGGTCTTGAGCTGGCTGCGCTGGCGGTGCTTGCCGCACAGGAAGCACGACATGGTGGTCGAGGAGAAGGGGGAGGAGGTTTCGAAAGGCGAGCCCGGAGCCTTGCTCTTGTAGCGAAGTCCGTTCTCGGCCAGTTTGGTGACAGGGGGATTGTTCGCAGCCATCCGTCTATTGTCGTTGAAATCGAGCCTCTTCGTCTTTGCTAGGAAACACCGATGCCCGGTGGGTGTTGGGGCCGGTCCACAATCAGCCCATGAGCTACCTTTTCCCCCCCGAAGCACCCGTGGCCGTGCCCGTGGCCGGCCGTTCCGAACAATTCCCTGTGCGCCGCGTGTACTGCGTCGGTCGCAACTACGCCGCGCACGCCCGCGAGATGGGCTTCGACCCCGACCGCGAGCCGCCCTTCTTCTTCTGCAAGCCGGCCAACGCCGTGGTGGTGTGCCCGCCGGGCCAGGAGGTGGCGGTACCGTACCCAAGCCAGACCCAAAATTTCCACCATGAAATCGAACTGGTGGTGGCCATTGGTGGGCGTGGGCGCGATGTGCCGGAAGACCGGGCGTTGAATCTGGTGGCCGGTTATGCGGTGGGCCTGGACATGACGCGGCGCGACCTGCAGTTCGCCATGCGCGACAAGGGCCGGCCCTGGGACATTTCCAAGGCCTTCGACCACTCTGCGCCCATGGGCCCCATCGTGCCGGTGGCGCAGTGCGGGCATGTGGCGCAGGCCGGCATTTGGCTCACGGTGGATGGGCAGCCGCGCCAAAAGAGCGACATCACCCACCTGATCTGGAGCGTGCCCGAGATCGTCTCCACGCTGTCGCGCTTTTTTGAGTTGGCACCCGGCGACCTGATCTTCACCGGCACGCCCGAGGGGGTGGGCCCGGTGGTGGCAGGGCAGTTGATGCACGGCGGCATCGACGGCCTGGGTGACCTCAAGGTGCGCGTGTCCCCGCCTTGAGGGGACGCAAGCAGACGGTCCTGGCCCGAGCGGCCCCCTTGTCCGGGGGGTGTAGAAAGTCTCCAAGGTGTGAACTAATCAACCCGTGTTGGGTGTGCATGGGCGGCATGATGTGCCCCGTGCGGACCTGCCGTATGACCCACCCTTAGGAGTTCCCCATGAAGCACCTCAAGATTGCCCTGGCCGCTGCAGCAGCGGCTGCCGTGTTGGCCGGCTGCGCCAGTGCCCCGCCTGCGCCGCCCACCAAGGACGGCGAACTGGCCATGCCCACCGATTACAAGAGCTGGCCCCGTTTCCTGCCCACGATCGACCGTGAAGATGTCAAGCAAGTGCGCGACATCTACATGAACCCGCTGTCCACCAAGGTGCAGAAGGGCGAAGCCTTCCCGCAGGGCTCGCGTTTCGTGATGGAAATCTATGCCGCGGCCGCCAACGCAGACGGCTCGGTCAAGAAGGACGCTGCAGGCCGCCTGGTCAAGGGCAACCTGATGCATGTGTATGTGATGGGCAAGGAAGCCAATTGGGGCGGCGATGTGCCCGAAGCCCTGCGCAACGGCAACTGGATCTACTCGGCCTACAAGCCTGACGGCTCGGCCAACACGCCCATCGTCAACACCTGCCGCGGTTGCCACACGCCGCTGAAGAAGGACGACTATGTGATCCACCTCGACCGCTACTTCGCCGAGCGCAAGTCGGCCTTCACGCTGGAGCAGATCCACGCCCAGGCGGCCGTGTCGGGCCAGTTGGCTGATGCGGCTTCGGCGCAAGCCGTGAAGACGCTGGCCCACGCCGCGCGTTGATCACTGTCCGCTGCATCTGGCAGCGGACAAGAAAAAAAGAGCAGGGCACCGCGCGGTGCACCTGCTCTTTTTCTTGGTGGGTGGCGGTGGCGCCACCGACCCAAAACGATCAGTCGTTGTTCAGTGCGCGCACCAAGCGGCCGTCTTCATACAGCCCTTCTTCCACCAGTTGGCCGCGGGCATCGAACAGCTTGCCCTTGCCCTTGCGCACGCCCGCCGAGAATTCGCCCACATAGCGGCTGCCGGTGGGCAGGGTCAGAATGCCCTGGCCGTTGAATTTGCCACCGTTGAACTCGCCCACATAGCGGGTCTTGTCCGGAAGGGTGAGCACGCCTTGGCCGTCGAACTGGTTGGCGCGCATTTGGCCCACATACCGGACACCCGAGGCAAAGTTGTACACGCCGTGGCCGTTTTGCAGCCCGGCGCGGAACTCGCCTTCGTACCGGTCGCCATTGGGGAAGGTTTGCGTGCCTTGGCCGTGTGGCAGGCCTTCGGAGAAATCACCCACATAACGCTGTCCGTCGGCGCTCTTGAGGTCGCCCCGGCCGTGGTATTGGCTGTCCTTGAACTGGCCTTCGTAGCGGTCGCCGTTGGGCAACTGCAATGAACCCTGGCCGTTGTAGAGCGAACGGCTGAACTGGCCTTGGTAGCGCGCCGAGTTGGCCGCCACCAGCATGCCTTCGCCGGTGTAGAGATCGTCCTTGAATTCGCCCACGAAGCGTTCGCCGGTGGGGCGGGTGAGGCTGCCCTGGCCGCTGTAGCGGCCGGCCACGAATTCACCCACATAGACCGCACCATCGGGCAGGTTCATCGTCCCTTGGCCCGTGGCTTGCCCATCAACGAAGTCACCCGTGTAGCGGCGGCCGTCGGAGTAGGTGAGCTCACCCTTGCCGCTGGGGCGCTGGCTCACGATGGGGCCGCGGTAGCGGTTGCCGTTGGAAAAACTGATGTCACCAAAGCAGGCGCCTGCAGGGGTGGGCAGTGCGCGTTGACAGGTCACGCGGCCGCCGTCGTTGGGGGGTGCTGCGGTGGCCGCCGGTGTCTGCGCCCAGCCACCGGCAGGGGCGGCCCCCAGGGCCACCACAGCCGCGAAGGCCAGAACGGCCCAAACAGCCGAGGGTGCAACGGCAGCCCGCACGGCGGCGTTCGACAGTCTCTTGGCGGAGGAGGGCGCGCTCATGGTGGTCGGGGGAAATGGACAGTGATGGGCGTGGCGTTGCAGCCCCTACCCAAGGCGCCGTGAGGGTACCACAGGGGCGGGCGCTTGCTCCCGTCCGCGGCACCGCCAGCCATGCGTGACTTCCCGTATTTCAGCCCCAGAGGCACCGGGGTTCCCCTCGATTGAGGGATGGATGTTCCTCACTGGGGTGGTGACACTCTCCAACGAACGGTCGTTCGATTTTCAGCCGTCGTCCCACCCTCTTGTCTACAAGCGAGCCCACCATGCCCATGGCCACCCACACCCGACGCCCAGATTCCTGTGCAGCGCCGCTGCGTCCCGCTGCCCGGCCTGCGGGTCTCTTGATGGCCTGCGCCCTGGCTTGGGGCGTTTGGGCAGCGCCTTGCGGCGCGCAGGCGGCTTCGGCCGCGCCTGCTTTGTCGGCGGCCGGCAAGTCGCTGACGGCAGCGGTGGTCAAGCCGACCGCGCTGCTCGGGCCGACCGCCTTGCTCAAGCCGACCGCCTTGCTCGCGCCAAACGCGGTGGTGCCCCGCACCCTGCGACTGTCGGCCCCAGTGACCTTGAACCTGGCGGCACCGGCCAGCCTGCCCACGTTGCCCGGGGGCGCGAGGGCTGCACGCGCCATCGACGCCACGCTGCTGTCCCCGGTCACTGGCGACACGGTGGCCATCACCGTGTTTGAGCCTGCGGGCCTTGCCGCCGGCCAAACCTACCCCTTGGTGCTGCACGGGCACGGTTTCGGCCTGTCGCGCCTGTCTTCGCAGGGCATGAACACCGAGACCCCGGGCACCTCCGACCTCAATGTGTCGCAAGGCGTGGCCGACCTGGTGGCCAACGGCTACGGCGTCATCAGCATCGACCAGCGCGGCCACGGGCAAAGCAGTGGTGCCGTGCGGGTGATGGACCCCGATGTGGAAGGCCAGAACCTGATTGCGGTACTGGATTGGGCCGAGGCCAACTTGCCGTGGCTGATGTACCGCCCGAGTGCGGACGGCCGCGACCCGCGCAATCTGGTGGTGGGCTCGGTGGGCGGCTCCTACGGGGGCATGTACCAGCTGCTTTTGGCCCACATCGACCCCAAGCAGCGCCTGGACGCCATCGTCCCGGAAATCGCGCCCCACAGCCTGCCTTACAGCCTGGCGCCACAGAACACTCCCAAGACCCTGTGGGCGGTGGCGCTCTTCGGCCTGGGCACCACCGCCGGCCGCATGACGGGTTCCACCTTCGACCCCTTTGTGCTGCAGGAATTTCCGCAGGCCCTGATCAACAACCGGTTCTCTCAGGGCCTCACCGACTTTGCGGCCTATCACAGCACCAGCTACTGGTGCGAAGGGCGGCGTGTGGCCACCAACGGTGCACCCGGCCGTGCCCCGGGTTACGCGCCCACCCTGCGCCCGAAGATCAACGCCCTGTTCATCCAGGGTATGCGCGACACCCTTTTCAACCTGAACAACGCGGTGGCCAATCACCATTGCCTGGCCGCGCGCGGCGGTGACGTGCGGCTCATCACCACGCAGGTGGGTCACAACACCATCCCCGTGGTGCCTGATGTGGACGCCCTGCGCTTCCAGGACCCGCAGGACATCACCCGCGGCCAGTGTGGGCGCATCACCACCTTGCAGGCGCGGCGCGCCTTTTTGGATGAGCACCTCAAGGGCGTGAAGGGGGCGGCCGAAGAGGTTCCGCGCCAGGTGTGCGTGTCACTCACCGCCAACGACGCCGTGCTGCTGCCACCTTCGGCCGTGTCGCAGCCCACGGTGCGCCTGGAAGTGCCGCCCACGGCCGTCACCGCCGGTGTGGGTGGCCCGGCGGTGGTGGTGCCCCTGGGTGATGCGGTGGGCGCCGCGGGCCGCGTGCTGGCCGGCATTCCCACCGTCGACCTCACCCTGGTGGCCAACGGGCCATCTGTGCCGCCTTCCATCCCGGCGCAAAGCATCCCGGGCGTGCTCACCACCCCGGAAATCAATCTCAGCGCCAACCGGCCCATCGTCTTCGTGGGCGTGGGCGTGATGCACAACGACGGGCAGGTGGAACTGGTGGACAACCAGATCACGCCGCTGCGTGGCCTGGGCCGCCACCTGCTGCCCCTGGCGGGCGTGGGCCAGCGCTTGGCCAACGGGCAGCGCCTGGCGCTGCTGGTGTACGGTGCGCACGAGCAGTTCCTGCTCAATGGCAGCGTGGCACTGCAACCGACCGCCACCACCGTGCAAGCACTGATGGTGCGGGGTACGGTGACGATGCCGCTGCACGAGGCCAACCTGCCCACGCCCTGAAGACCGCAGGGGCCGGCCGCGCGACAATGCCGGCATGAACCAGCCCCTGCATCCCTTCAAGTCGGTCAGCTACGGCGGGCATGCGCCCGGCGTGAAGCTTCTGGTCACCGCCGCCGTGCACGGCAACGAGGTGTGCGGCACGCATGCGCTGCGCCGCCTGATCGACGAGATCGACCGCGGCGAGGTGGTGGTCACGCGCGGGCAACTCACCCTGGTGCCGGTCACCAACCCCTTGGCCTTTCACAAGGGCACCCGCAACGGCGACCGCAACCTCAACCGCGCCCTGGGCCCGGCTTCGGTGGCGCGCGAATTCGAAGACCATGTGGCCAATTGGTTGTGCCCCCTCATGGCCGCCCACGAGGTGCTGCTGGACCTGCATTCCTTCAACGCGCAGGGCAAGCCCTTTGCCATGCTGGGCCCGCGCAACAACCGCGGTGGCGTTGAGCCCTACCGCCATGCTTCAGACGAAGAAGCCTGGGTGCAGGTGTTGGGTGTTGGCCGCGTGGTCGACGGCTGGCTGTCCACCTATGTGCGCGGTGTGGCGCGCCGGCGTGAAGAGGCCGGTGAGCGAGCGGCCGGCATGGACCTCAACCCGAACTACGGCGTGGGCACCACCGAATACATGCGTTCACTGGGCGGGCGGGCGCTGACGCTGGAATGCGGCCAGCATCAAGACCCCCATGCACCCGAGGTGGCCTATCAGGCCGTGCGGCGCACGCTGGCGCACTTTGGTTTGACCGATGACGAGCCGCCCACGCGCGTGGGCGACATTGAAACGCTGACCCTGCACGAGGTGGTGGACAAGCGCCACCCAGAAGACCGCTTTGCGCGAGAGTGGCAGAGCTTTGACGCGCTGAAGGGCGGGGATTTGATCGGCGTGCGCCAGGATGGCGAGGAAGTGCGGGCACCGGCTGCCGGGCGCATCATGTTTCCCAACGCCGCGGCGGCGGCGCGGCAGGAATGGTTCTACCTGGCACAGCCCAGTGCACGCTTGGCGGGGGGCTGATCAGCGGGTGATGCCCCGCAAGCATTCCCGCAGGTTATGGCTTTGTCCACGATCGTGATTCGCCGGACACCCGCATGTTGCTAGGCTGAGAACGCGCCTGGCGTTGAAAACGCGGGGGGCTTGCGAGGCCCAGTGGTGTGGCCGCGTTGTCCAGGCCCAGCATGTTGGCTGAAGCGTTCATGGCAATGCTGCCGCTGGCCGGGTGCCCCTCTGGAATGCCGGGAAAGATGCGCCGAAAGAAAGGCGCCACGCCGCGTGCAAACAACTGGATCACGCCGGCGCTCTCGCCGATCTTCATGATGCCCAGCCACAGCGTCATCACGCCCACCAGGCCCAAGGAGATGTCGAAGCCTGTCTTGGCCATGTCGAACAGACCGGTGAGCATCTGACCGAAGAGCGCGGTTTGCCCCATGGCCACCTTCACGGCGGCCACCGCGAATCCGATGAGGATGAAGCCGATCCAGATGAAGTTCAGGGCCATGCGCAGTCCAGGAATGGGCGTGCGCACAGTATAGGAACGCGGGGCCGGCGGCCCCGGTGGTCACGGCCCCAACAGGTGAAACAGACCCGCACCATCGGTGGCAAAGAACGCCACAGCGATGGCTGCCAGCAGCACCAAGAGCATCCACGGGCCCTGCACGGTACGCCTGCTTGGCGCAGGCGGTTGGGCATTGCGGCGAGCGGGCTGGGCCGCGCCCGGCGCCGGCGGGGCGGTTTCCTCGACGGCTTCGGTCTGCACGAGCCGCCACCGCCCATCATCTACCCGCTCCATCAGCAGGTTGGCCACATCGCTGGGCTGCAAGCCCACAAAGTTTTGCGAGGCTGCGGGGCCTGCACCGGAATTGAGCAAGGCGCTGAAGGTACCGCTGACTTCATCGAATCCCAGTTCCACCGAGCCCGCGAAACGCCGCGTGCGCACGGTGACATGGATGGCCGCCATGCCCGACCCGGGCACCGGTTTGCCAAACAGCATCTCCACCGGCACTTCGTGAATGCGAACCTGGCGAGCGCCGGCATCCACCAGCAGGCTGGGCACATTGCGCAGGCTGTCGCACATCTGAGCCTCCAGCGCCTCCACCAGCGTCATCATCGCGCGCGACTGCGCTTGAGGCATCAGGGCGGCGCCCATGCGCATAGAGGGTGGCAGCGCCCGGCCAGGCCAGGCAATCGGCAGCCGCACGCGCAACACATCGGCCACAGCCGATTGACCTGCGGATTCGTCCACCAGGTCCAGATCGGCGCTGACGCGCGAGCCGTCGAAGCGCCGCATGTCGTAGTAGCGCAGCTTCACCCTCTGGCCGATGGAAAGCGGCTGCTCCACGCTGGGTGCGGTGATCACATCGAATCGTGTTTCGCCGGTGCGAAGCGCGATGAATTCCGGGCTCACGCCGATCACTTCGCCTTGCGCGGGCGAGAGAAACATCATGCCCTCGCCGGTGCGTGTGATGCCTTCACCTTCGTACAGGCGAAAGCTGAAGTCCCGCTTGCCACGGGGCAGATAGGGACCCACCAGGGTGGACAACCACTGGTGGGCGCGTTGTCTGGTCCCGGCTTCGCGCATGGTGTATTGTGGGGTGGTTCAAGTTCAGGGTTCCCCCCGATTCTTCGACCAGCATCCGTGCCGACTTGAGCGGTGCAGTGGAACCGAGGGTGGGGATTGAGACTTTTCAGCGATGATCGCCACATGAATCACGCGAGCCACAACGCGATGGGGCCAACAGGCGCTTCCACCGGCGCGGCTCTGGATTCAGGTCGGCTGCACGGGCAGGTGCTCACCCCCGGCGGTTGGATGAACGCCGCTGTTGCGTGGGCGAAGGGTCGGATCACTTCCGTGGAAGGCCACAGGCGTGCTCAGGAGGACCGTTCCGAGGGGGCCCCTGCGCTGATCGTCCCGGGCTTCATCGATTTGCATGTGCACGGCGGCGGCGGGCGCGACACGATGCAGGGGCAGGATGCCGTTCAAACCTTGGCGCGTTTGCATGCGCGGCATGGCACGACATCGCTGCTGGCCACCACCATGACCGCTCCGCTGTCGGAGGTTGAGACGGCTCTGGCTGATCTTGCGCCCCATTGCCACGGCCGTGCCGCGCAATCGGCTCGCGTGCTGGGTGTGCATCTGGAAGGGCCCTACATCAGCCCTGACCGACTGGGTGCCCAGCCGCCTCACGCGCGGCCTGCGGCGCTTCAGGAAATCCTTCGCATGCATGAAATTGCGCCGATCCGCGTGCTGACACTGGCGCCGGAGATGCCCGGCAACCTGGCCCTGATTCCCCAGCTGGTGGCCGCAGGCATTCGCGTTCAGATCGGCCACACCCGCGCCAGTTACGAGGAAGCCCTGCAGGCCCTGCAAGCTGGCGCCTGTGGCTTCACGCACCTGTTCAATGCCATGAGCCCGATGCAGTCCCGCGCGCCCGGCGCGGCCGGTGCGGCGCTGGCGCATGCCCAGCACGCCGAGCTGATACCCGACCTGCTGCATGTGCACCCGGGTGCCATTCGAGCCGCGCTGCGCGCGGTGCCGGGCCTGTTTGCCGTGACCGACGCCACTGCTGCGGCCGGCATGCCCGACGGCACCTATCCTCTGGGGCAACAGATGGTGCACAAGTGCATGGGCGGCGTGCGTTTGGCCGATGGCACCTTGGCCGGCAGCGCGCTCACCATGGACCAGGCTCTGCGCAATCTGGTGGCCATTGGACTGTCGGTGTCGCAGGCTTGCTCGCGCGTCAGCAGCGTGGCGGCCGGCTATCTGGGCCTGAGCGATCGTGGACTCATCGCACGAGGGGCCTGGGCCGACCTGGTGGTCTTGCATCCGGGGAGTCTGGAGATCGAGCAGGTGGTGGTGGAAGGGGAAGCGATTGATCGATGCGCAGCCGACTGAACCGCCGCGCCGCAGCCCCTGGGCCTGGATACCCACCCTGTACCTGCTGCAGGGGCTGCCCTATGTGGTGGTGATGACGCTCAGCGTGGTGATGTACGAGAACCTGGGCCTGTCGAATACCGACATCGCGCTCTACACCAGTTGGCTCTACCTGCCCTGGGTGATCAAGCCGCTTTGGAGCCCGATCATCGAGCTGTTGGGCACGCGGCGTCGCTGGATCTGGGTGCTGCAGTTCGCCGTGGGCGCGCTCTTGGCCATGGTGGCGTTGACACTGCCCACCGAACAGTGGGTGCGGTGGAGCCTGGCCATCCTTTGGCTCATGGCTTTTGCCAGCGCCAGCCACGACATTGCGGCTGACGGCTACTACATGATGGCCTTGCCCACCCACCAGCAGGCGGCGTTTGTGGGCATTCGCTCCACCTTCTACCGCGTGGCCAACATCGCAGGGCAGGGGGGCCTGGTGTACCTGGCCGGAGAACTCACCGAGCGCAGCGGCTCGGTGGTGTGGGCTTGGCAGATCGTGATGGCCCTGTTGGCAGGGTTCTTTGTTGTGGCGGGTGCGTACCACGCATGGTGTTTGCCCCATGCGCCGGACGATCGACCTGGTCGGATGCAGTCGGGGCTGTTCCTTGAGTTCTTTGCAGTGCTGGCCGCCTACTTCCGCAAGCCGGCCATCGCGGTGGGCATTGCGTATCTGTTGCTGTACCGTTTCCCGGAGGCGCAGTTGCTGAAGTTGGCCGTTCCCTTTTTGCTGGACCCATTGGAAGCCGGCGGGCTGGGGCTTTCCACGCGCGAAGTGGGCGTGGAGTACGGAACGGTGGGGCTCATCGCTCTGACGGTGGGTGGCATCACCGGGGGCTTGCTGATTGCCCGCTTTGGGCTCAAGCGTTGCCTGTGGCCGCTGGTGTGGGGCATGCACCTGCCCAATCTGGTGTTCCTGGCCATGGCGCTGTGGCCGCCGCAGCAGCTTTGGGTCGTCAGTACGGCCTTGGCCGCTGAGCAGTTCGGCTACGGCGTGGGGTTTGCGGCTTACCTGATGGTGATGATCCTGATCGCAGACGGGGCGCACAAGACGGCGCATTACGCCATCTGCACGGGCTTCATGGCCCTGGGCATGATGGTCCCGGGCTTCTGGAGCGGGTGGCTGCAGGAACAACTGGGCTATGTAGGCTTCTTCACCTGGGTGATGGTGGCGGCCATTCCGTCGTTCATCATGACGGCCCTCATCCGCGTGCCCGACAGCTTTGGCCGCAAAGAGGCTGCGGCATGAGCTTGTCATCGGTCACTGCGCGTGCCCTGCTTGATGAAACCCTGCTCAACTCCTTGGTGGGGTAGGGCCGCTGTTCACTGGCGTTGTGGCCCACTGATTTCGACGCCGGCATGCCAGGCCGAAAGTCCAAACCGGGCTTGAGCCCCCCTCCCGTTCAGCTCATCAGATCTTGCATGCGCTGTTTGACCTGCGGCGCG
>CAMCTE010000074.1 GCA_945878385.1 Azohydromonas lata NBRC 102462
CGCCGCGCTCACGCGGTTCATGGGTGACCACCCCGACTGCGACGCGCAGCAGTTGCGCAGCCTCATCCGCGCGGCGCGCACGGAAGCGACGCTGCCGCCCGAGCAGCGGCACGGGCGGGCCTGGCGCGAGCTGTTTCAATTCATCAAACCCTACGCCAGCGCCTGAACGCCATGAGCACCGCGCAACCTTTGGATTCCGTTCGCATCGGGATCGTCTCCATCAGCGACCGCGCCTCCAGTGGCGTTTACGAAGACAAGGGCCTGCCTGCCCTGCAGGAATGGCTGACGCGGGCGGTGCACAACCCGATTGAGTGGGAGCCGCGGCTGATTCCCGACGAACGCGAGTTGATCGCCACCACGCTGCGTTCTTTAGTGGACGATGCGCGCTGCGACCTGGTGCTGACCACCGGTGGCACGGGGCCCGCTCAGCGCGATGTGACACCCGAAGCCACACTGGATGTGGCCGACAAGGAAATGCCGGGTTTTGGTGAGCAGATGCGCCAGATCAGCCTGTGCTTCGTGCCCACGGCGATTCTTTCCAGGCAGGTGGCGGTAATCCGCGGCCGGGCCTTGATCATCAACTTGCCCGGACAGCCCAAGTCGATTGCAGAAACGCTGGAAGGTCTGCCACAGGCGCAGCCGCCCGTGCACGGGATCTTCGCGGCGGTGCCCTACTGCGTGGACCTGATCGGCGGGCCGTACATCGAAACGGATGAGGCGGTGTGCAAGGCGTTCAGACCGAAGTCGGCGATTCGGTCGAGGTAAGGCGCGAGGTCAGTTCACCTTGCGGCGGAGTTCCTCGGCGTCGAACCGCTCTTCGGTGGCCGCATCCTGGGGCACGCAGGGGTCCAGCGGCAATTGGCGGTTTTGCGCCGCAAGCTTCTCGATGGCGGCCCACAGCAGCGCAATCTGATGCTCGTGGCCGGCGGCGTTGTCGATGAGGCTGCGCATGGCTTGTGAGACCGGGTCATCCCCCTGCGTGACGCCGTAGGCGGAAAAGCCCATGCGCGCGGCAGCGGCTTCGCGCGCGGTTTCGGCTTCAGCCTGCAGGATGCGCGCGGGGTTGCCGACTGCGGTAGCACCCGGCGGAACGGGTTTGACCACCACCGCACTGCTGCCGATGCGCGCGCCGTCTCCGACCGTGAAGCCGCCCAGGACTTGGGAGTTCGCGCCCACGATCACACCCTTGCCCAGCGTGGGATGGCGCTTGGCCCCCCGGCTGAGCGATGTTCCGCCCAGCGTGACGCCCTGGTAGATGG
This sequence comes from Azohydromonas lata NBRC 102462, assembly GCA_945878385.1. Lineage (GTDB taxonomy): Bacteria > Pseudomonadota > Gammaproteobacteria > Burkholderiales > Burkholderiaceae_C > RFTU01. The sequence goes on from CAMCTE010000074.1 coordinate 1,260, forward strand.
TGCACTCATCCCCGATTTCAGCGGTCTCGCCGATGACCACGCCCATACCGTGGTCGATGAAGACGCGCCGTCCGATGGTGGCGCCGGGGTGGATTTCGATGCCGGTGAGCATGCGACCCAAGTGCGAAATGAAGCGGCCGAGCCACTTGAAGTTCGCCCCCCAGCAGGCATGGGCCCAGCGGTGCAGGACCAGGGCATGCAGGCCGGGATAGCAGGTGAGCACCTCCCACGAAGAACGCGCGGCAGGGTCGCGTTCGCGGATGCAGGCAATGTCTTCACGCAGTCGAGCGAACATCATTCGAGTGTAGTGCGCGGTGGCAAATCGGGTGCGCAGGTGGTTGCCGACTGGTGCGCACCCGGCGTGGCCTGCTCAACGGCCCGCGCGATGCCGCGCAGGATGTGCACCTCCTCGGGTGTGAGCGCGGCGCGGTTGAGCAGTTGCTGCAGACGGGGCATGAGCTTTTTGGGGGCCGCAGGGTCCAGAAAACCGATGTGCTTCAACACCGATTGCCAGTGCTGCAGGGCCCCATGCACCGCGGTAGCATCGGCCCACTGGGGCGAAGGCGTGCGGGATTGCACCTCGTAGCTGCCCAGGGCCTGGCGGTATTCATACGCGAGCAACTGAATGGCCTGTGCCAGGTTGAGCGAACCATAGACCGGGTTCGTGGGGATGCTCAGACACACATGGGCCCGATACACGTCGTCGTTGGACAGGCCGTAGCGCTCACTGCCGAACACGAAAGCCACCCGCGGGGCGAGGGCTTCGGCAGCGGCCGACGACCGCGCCAGCGCTTCGAAGTGCGCCCGCGGCGCGGCCAGCGGTGGCCCGAAATCCCGCGGCGTCATGGCCGTGGCGCACACATGTTGCACGCCCTGCAGCGCCTCGGACAACCCTTGCACCACACGCGCGCGGGCAAGCACATCGGCCGCACCGCTGGCCAGGGCCACCGTTTCTTCCTGGGACAGCACATCGGCAAAGCGTGGCCGAACCAACACCAGGTCACCAAAGCCCATGACCTTCATCGCGCGCGCGGCCGCCCCGACATTGCCGGGGTGGCTGGTTTGCACCAGCACGAATCGCGGGTTGGGGTCGAGCGTCATGTGTTGTGCGGATGGCGCACCCGATAGAATGCGCATTTGCCCGGATTGTCGCTTTCCGGCCGTTCTTTTTCCCCGCCAGCCCCCTGCCCGTCTGCCGCGCAGACGCATTCGCGCCACGACGCCACTCCAAGGACGCCATTGCCATGTCGCAGCAAACCCTGCACCCCATGCTCAACATCGCCGTGAAGGCGGCCCGTACGGCGGGCTCCATCATCAACCGAGCGGCGCTGGACATCGAAGTGCTCAAGGTGGGCAGCAAGGGGGCCAATGACTTCGTCACCGAAGTGGACCAGGCGGCCGAGCGCGCCATCATCGACACCCTCCTGCAGGCCTACCCCGATCACGGCATCCTGGCCGAAGAAAGCGGACGGGAACATGGCAGCCCCGACAGCGAATACACCTGGATCATTGATCCGCTGGACGGCACCACCAACTTCATCCATGGTTTCCCGTTCTATGCGGTGAGCATTGCGCTGGCCCATCGGGGCGCGCTGCAGCAGGCCGTGGTCTACGACCCCACACGCAACGACCTCTTCCATGCTTCCAAAGGGCGCGGGGCCTACCTGAACGACCGGCGCCTGCGCGTGTCCAAGCGCACTCGTTTGGCCGATTCGCTGGTGGGCACGGGGTTCCCCTTCCGAAAGGGCGACAACTTCAAGCGCTATGTGAAGATGTTCGAAGAGGTGATGAAGTCCTGCGCCGCCGTGCGCCGTCCGGGTGCCGCGGCTCTTGATCTTTGCTATGTTGCTTCCGGCGCATATGACGGCTTCTTCGAGATGGGCCTGAGCCCCTGGGACGCAGCGGCTGGGGCCCTCATGATCACCGAGGCCGGTGGCCTGGTGGGCAACTTCACGGGCGAGTCGGATTTCCTGTACCAGCGGGAGATCGTGGCCGGTACGCCCAAGGTGTACGGCCAGTTGGTGAAGATCCTGGCACCTTACAGCCGGGTGATCCGCGAGGAGGGCGAGGCAGCGGCCGGTGGTTCTTCCGGTGCAGCCACCGCGACGGCGGCCAGCGAAACGCCTGAAGCCGCGCTGGCGCGCGCCACCGCAGCGCCGGACGGAGCAGCCCCCGTCAAGCGCACGCCGATCCGCATCCGCCGCCAGGATGCCTGAAGGCCGCCTGGAACCCGGGTGACCGCGCGTTTTGGTTCGCCGCACCATGGGTTAGAGTCGGGGCAGGAGAACACGGGTGTACGGCATGCGTTGGCTCAGTGCAGTTTGCTTGATCTTGATGTTGGGATCGACGGCGACTTGGGCCACGCCCAAGGCCGGCCCACCACCTGCGGAGTCCTCCACCTCATTGGTGGTGGCCCAGGACAGCCGCCGCGTGGCACCCGACATCGCCCGCATCATCAACCGGGGTGAACTGGTGGTGGCGATGCTGGGGCAGGATGTGCCGCCCTTTTTCCAGGAAGTCGACGGCCGCATGGTGGGCGCCGATGTCGACCTGGTCGAATCCATGGCCCGCGAACTTCGGGTGCGCGTGCGCTACGACCGCAGTGCCAAGTCCTTCAACCAAGTGGTGGAGGTGGTGGCCGACGGACGCGCCGATATCGGCGTGAGCAAGCTGGGTCGGACCTTAGGGCGGGCCCAGCAAATCGTCTACTCCGACCCCTATCTGGCCCTGCGCGGGGGCTTGCTCATCAACCGCGTGGAAATGGCGCGTCTGGCGGGCGACAGACCCATCGAATCGGTGATCCGCGACTTCCGCGGCAAGGTTTGTGCATTGGCGGGCTCCTCCTGGGAAGAGTTTGCCAAGCGCTACTTTCCGAAGGCCGCGCTGACGCCCTTGAAGTCCTGGGATGAATGCGTCAAGGCCGTTCAGAAGGGGGAATTCACAGCCGCCTTCCGTGACGAGTTTGAAGTGCGCTCCGTCCTCAAGCGCAACCCCAAGCTCACGTTGACCCTGCGCACGGTGGTGATCACGGACCTGGAATCGTCACTGGCAGTGGCCGTCAGCAGCCGCGACCCGGTGTTGCTGGGCTTTGTCAACACCTTCATTGCCCTGCGCCCCGAGAAGCTCGATGTCGAGGCCGTGCTCAAGGAGGTGAAGTGACGCCGTCTGCCACTGCCCCGGTGACCCCACCGACGCAGGCCCCTTCGGCTGTGGAGCGCTATCTGCGTCGGGCCTCCGACCTGCGGGTGGTGCTGGGATGCCTGCTCTTGGGCGGAGCGATCGGCTCGTGGATTCCCCAGGTGGGGCCTTACCTGAAGGTGGTGGGCAGCACCTATGTCGAATTGCTGTCGATGATCGTGCTGCCCTTTTTGCTGTCGTCGATCATCTTCAGCCTGAGCAAACTGCTGCGCGAGGGGCAAGCGGGACAGGTGGCCAGACGACTGGCCTGGGTGTTCTGCCTGGGAACGGGTTTGGCCGCGGTGGTGGCCACCGCCGGCTGGTTGGGTATGAACATGTTGGGCGGGGGCATGAGCGCGCAAACCCTGGACTCCCTGGGCAGCATCGTGGGCAGCAGTGCTGACCGGGCCAACGCCCTCATGCAGATCGGCGCTGTAACGCCACCGGCTACCGGTACCGCCACGCTGATGCAGGATGCGATCCTGGCGATGGTGCCAAGCAACATCTTCGAGGCTCTGTCTGAGGGGAACATGCTCAAGGCCTTGGTGTTTGCGCTCCTGTTCGGCATCGCGGCCGGTCATGTGCCCGCCCGCATTTCCGAGAGCATGAACCATGCGCTGGAGACCGTGTACCGCACCTGTCAGACCCTGGCGCGTTGGATCAACTTTCCACTGCCAGTGGTTCTGGTGTGCATGTCGGCCAGTCAGGTGGCCGCCACCGGTTGGGGGCCGATTCTGGCGATGAGCCAGTTTGTGATCGCCTTCTGTGGCTTGGCGATGTTGCTGATCATCGTGGCCTGCTGGGTGATTGCTCGGCGCAGCGACCGTTCGTTGGTCCAAGTGGTGGACTCGCTGCGGGAGGTGATTGCCCTGGCGATTGCCACCAACAACATCACCGTGTGCATGCCCGCCATGATGGAAAGCCTGGGTGAGCGCTTGGGCTTCATGAGGGCACGGGTGGAGTTGCTCGTACCCCTGGCGGCCTCCCTGTTCCGGGCCGGGGCGGTGGCCTACTTCATCTGCGCCACCCTCTTCGTGGCCAGCATCTACGAGCGCGAACTCTCGGTGGCCGAAGTGACGGTGCTGACGGTCGTGGCCTGGCTGATCGGCTTCGCATCGGGAGGCCTGACGGGCGTGCTTACCGTGAGCATGGTGGGCACGGTGTGCGGCTATCTCGGTCTGCCTTTTGAAGCGGCATTCGTGCTGTTCATCGCAGTCGACCCCCTGTGCACGATCCTGCGAACGACGCTCAACACCCTGGGAAGTTGCGCGGCCGTGGCCCTGATCTGCCCGAGGCCCCTGAAATTGCCGTGACCCGGGCCTCCAGCGTGGCTCAGCACCCCGCAGTGCTGGCTGCCGCGGCGCTTCTGGGGGCGCTGATGGGCGCGGTGTTGCCTGCCGTGACGCCGCTGATGGCCTTGATCTCAGTGGCCTTCGTGACGGTGCTGCAGATGGTGGCCCTGCCCCTGATGGCCGTGGCCGTGGTGTTCGGCTTGCGACGCCTGCTGGAACTGCCGCAGCCCTGGCACCGAGCCGGGCTGTTGCTGGGTGCCGGCTGGGGCCTCGTGATGGTGGCCGCCCTGATGGGTTTGGGCGCCGCACACCTTTTTGCAACGGTGCTGCCCACCACGGAGGCCGACCGGGACCGGCTGTCCATCCTCATCCATACGGCCGATCAGACCACTGCCATCGCACTGTCGACCGCGCCCACCGGTAGCGGCGGCACCGTTTGGCAAGATCTGATTCCCTCCAATGTCTTCGAGGCTTTGAGCAAGGGGCGCATTCCCGCGGTGATGCTGGCGGCCATCCTGTTCGGGCTGGCCCTGCACCTGCAAAGCCGCAACGACCTGCACGACACCATCAGCCGCTCCGCCTACGCCCTGCTGGAGTCGGCTTACCGAGCCCTGGAATCGCTCATTGAGCGATTGGCCGTGGTGGTGCCGGTGGCGGCGTGGGCCATGGCCGGGCACGCCACCGCGCAACTGAGCCTGGCTCACCTGATGGGCCTGGCCGGTCTGGTGGTGCCCTTGGTGATCTGCGTGGCGCTTTGGGGCGCAGCGACCGTGACGGTCGTGGGCATGACCGCCGGAGTCTCCTACGGACAGGCCTTGGTGGCCTTGGGTCGGCCGATGTGCATCTCGCTGCTGGCGTCCGCACCAGGCGCCTCCATCGCGGGCTACATCGACGCCATGAGCAACCGCCTTGGGTACTCGCGCGGCGTGGTGGAACTGCTCACCCCGGTGGCACCCTTCTTCGTCAAGGCCGGAGAAGCGCTGTACTTCGCCTTGCTGTTCGTGTTCCTGTGTACCCTCTACGGGCGGCATCTGAGCCCATCGGATGCCGGTGTGATTGCCGCAGCAGCTTGTTGGGCGGCCCTCGTGTCGGTGCAGTTGCCGATGGGCCGAACCCTGGCTGCGGGCTCGGTGGGACTGGGTTGGCTGGACTTGCCGATTGATGCAGTGGCGCCGATGCTGGTGGGGTTGGAACTCTTGTCCTTCGGTATGCGGCAATTGGTGAGCGACCTGTGTGCCTGCATGCTGATTGCCTGGGCCAGCCGGGGCGTGACGCATGCGCCAGTGGCCACCGGTGGGCTGATGACCAGTGGCCCTCAGGGGGGGCAGGTGGTACTGCGGGAACCGATGTTGCTGGGAATGTTGCTGCTGGCCTTGTGCGCGCTGCTGCTGGCGTTCCTGCTGGGCGTGGGGCTGGGATTGCGCGCGGCCTGAAACCTGGGCGGCCTGGTCAGGCGGCGATCAAGCGGCGATCGAGCAGCGATCATGCAGCAATCAAGCGGGGCAACTCGCGGGCCACGAACTGGGCCACTTGTGGGCCTGTGATCTTGTGCAGGTCGATGACTCCGGCCCCCGGAGGAATGGCCATCGGCGGGCTCAGTGCCACCATGCCGCCGGCGTCGAAGTGCTCGTCTACCCGGTGCAAGGCAATCTGAAGGTCAGGCTGCCCCTCATCGATCATCATCTGGAAGGGATTGGGGCCGGCATACGGTGAAGGCCACTGCGGCCCTCGGCATGGATGGGTGTTGTAGAAGCCCAGCCGAGGGTAGCCGAACAGGGGCTCATCGATCAGTTGACCGAAAGTGCCGCAGATGACCAGATCAGGGCGCCATTCCTGCTGAAAGCGTTCACGGAACTCGGGGGTCTTCACACGCCCGCGGTGACAGGAAATGCCGTGGCGCGCCGCCAGGTCGGCCACCATGGTTTCCTCCCAGGCCTCGTGGGGATACGACCACAGGCGCCGGCCGGGGCTCACATAGGACTGGGTGGGGTCATCAGTGGCCACACCCACCACCTCAACCAGGCGGCTGCTGGCGCCCAACAGGCACTCGTGCAGCAAGTAGTAGCCGCGGTAGAAGCTGCAGAACAAGGCCAATCGGATTCGTGGCGAACCCGCAACGCCGGCGATGGCCTCAGTAACGATCGGGGTCTTCTCGATACCCGGCATTGAGCAGCCCGACCAGTTTGTTGAGATCGCCCTCTTCCCGCTGAATTTCAGCCATCAGTTCGGGCAGGGACATGCGACCCCAGTTCACCGCGCGGCGGATGAGGTACGGCGTGGGGCTGTGCGGTTCGGTGCGGGCGAGGAAGTCGGCCACCGCCTCGAGCGTGGCATAGGCCTGCTCGCGGGTGGACCAACTGCGGGTATGCACGGTCGGTGGACTGAGCTCGTCGCCGAGGCCCAACATCGGACGGGGCCCATCAGTCGCGGCGCCTGGGGTCTCTGCCATGTTGGGCTCCTTGGGAGAGGCGGGTGGCGCTGTTTGCGGCATTTCCGCAGAGGCCAGCACCTGTTGGAGAACACGCTCCAGGACCTCCAACTCGCGGGTCATCTTGGCCAGACTGGGCGACTGGACGCCAAGGCGTTCCCGCAGAATGCCGTCCATGCGCCCAGTTTGAACGATGGAGGCCCGGCTGTGCTGTAGCTGCTCGACCAAAGCGCGCCAACCGCCTGCACGCACCGATTCCAGAACCAGCTCTCGGGTGGCAGGAGGCACGGGCGGGTCGATGTTCAACTTGGAAGACGAGCTCGCTTCCTGGGCACTTGCGTTGTGTTGTGACTCGGCAGATGCCAAGCGCAGCCAATCCGACAGCGTGAAGACCGAAGGCTGATAACCCGGCAGCCGCGCCAGCACGACACGCGTGCGCAGCCACACGGGCAACTCCTCGTTGAGCCACTCGAAGGGTGCCACTCGCGAGTCGCAGTCGCCGTCCTCATCGACCACCGGGTGCACGGTGTCCCAATACTGCTCGATGAGGCCGGCGATCAAGAGCAAACCATCATGCAAGCCGGCCAAATCGCGCTGTCGGAACCAGGCTTCCAATGTCCAAGCGGCGATCTGCAGGTCCTTGCTTCGTGTGCGCAGAAACTCCACGCATCGGCGCTCCACCGACGGCCAATCGGCCACCTTCAGGGGACGCTCCCATTGGCGCATCGGCAAACTCGGATCGTCTTCTTCACGATCCAGCCGAATGGATGTGAACACCGGATCAAAACGCAGAGATGGCCCGCTGGGCTCGTCAGCGCTGAGCGGCTGGAGCAGTTGGACCACATGGTCGGGTAGGGGCTGCATGACCGGTTCTGCCAGGATGGCGCTCATCTCACGGGCTACCCCACTCGGGGGCCATGTTGGGGAAGGTCGCAGGCCAAGCAAGCGCCGCGCGCTTTCCAGCAGGGCTGACAGAGAGGCGAACATAAACACGCGCCTTACCCACGATGGAGGCGCCGCGCTCCGTCTCGCGCCGGTTCACCGGGAACTCGAAGCGCAGCACCGGCGCCCTGGCATCGGTTGATCTTCGATCCTGGTCCTTGTAGGCCTGCACCATCGAGAACAAGGACCACATGTCGCTGAAACTGAAGCGTACCACCCCATCGTCCACACTCATGCTGGATTGGCGCATATCGGTGACGGGCTGCAGGAGCGAGTTGCGGGCCGCGCGGAGGGTGAAATCGACCGGCGTACCGGGCACCCAGCGCAATGGCCGCATCGGCTCACGCAGCAGCTGCGACTGCGGACCCACATTGAGGGCCCACTCGATGAACTTGTTGCCGTCGATCTCGTCCTGCGGGAACACGCGCAGTTCGGCCACCACATCAAATCCTGTCTGCCCCTCTTCGTCAGTGGGCATCAGGGGGGCCAGGAATTGCCGTATCTGCTCGAGTTGTTGACCAAAGCGAAGCACGCCGGCGCCGGTAGGATGTCGACCGTTCTGATCGAACAGCTTGTCGCCCAACAAGCGACTGATGCGCTCGTACTGGCGCAGCAGTGCGGCCACATCATCGGACTGCATGGGCCCTCGGGGCAAGGCAGAAGCCGGCATCGACTGCGGGGCCACTGCAGTTCCTACCGCAGGCGCGGGCAAAGCCGCTGCCGCTTCAGTCGGTGCGGCAAAGGGGATGCGGCCTGCTGCATCACGGTTGTAGAGCTCACGGAAGCTGCCCCACAAGCGGCGGAGTTCGGCCACCTTCAGCGCTCTGCAACGCTGCAGCAAATCGTCGTAGAGACGACGGTGCGTGACAGCCATGGGGTCATTGACCCGGCGGGATGGCCCGCGTGTCAACAGCTTGTCTGCGCAGTTGGCCAAGTCGACCCCGGCCGCCGTGACCGTGAGGAACTGCTCCAACTGGTGCAGACTGCTCGAGGCGTTCTTGCTCTTGAACTTCTCCGCTTCGGCCACGATGGCACGCCAACGCCGCACCAATGCCTCGTCGTTGGCCGATCGACCGCCCGCGCGGCTGGCCGATGGGTCCAGGCCCATCAGGATGATCTCGGCATCACGGGCCAGTTGCAGCACCCTCGCCTGCTGTTGGGCCACATAGCCGGCCAGCGCATTGGCGTCCTCAACCCCGTAGGCATCCCACATCGGTGGGCGCTCGCCACTCCAGGATTCCAGGCCGCGGTCAGCAGGCAGGAAAGGCTCGGCGATGGCCCAAGCGTCCTCCAGCAGGCGCAGACGGGCCTGGGCATCGCCGGCCAACAGGGCCACCAGGCGATTGGCCGCGGGTGCTGCACCCAGATCAACGAGCTGTACCCGCACCCGCCCGAGTGCAGCCCGCTCGGGTTCGGACAGGGACGCCACGCGAACTGGCGTGGGGCTCATGGCCTGAGCGGTTGAATCCACGATGGCATCGGCCAGCATGAACCGGGCCAGTCGGTCCAACTCTGGGCGAATGCCGTCGCTGACCTTGGCCAGCACTTCGGCATCGACCTTTCGGCGGGCGTCATAGAGTTGCGCGGCTTGTTCAAGCCGGGCCGCATCCCAGGTGTAGGCGCGGTCCGGTGAAGGATCGGGAAACCCTTTGCGCCCCAAGTGCTGCATGAAGTGCATGGACAGCAGCGAGTTCAGGGCCGTGCGAAGGGATACCCGACCCTCCGTATGACCCCAGCGGCCTTCCTTGTGGCTCCACACCAAGCCACCGCCCAACAGGGTGTTGTCGGCAAGGGCCAAGGCGTTCCACTCGGCACGGAACCGCGTGTGCCCGTCCTGCGCACCGGCACGAGCCGCAGCAGCCACCTGAGGCCCCAGCAGCGCAATCGAATCCACGCGCTGGAGCAGCCCTTCGTAGGCTGGCCCCCATTGCAGAGTGTCCGACTCCATCCACTGGCCGCGGCCCGGTTTGAACAGATCTTCCTGCCGCCGCAGGTCGTCCAACAGTTCCTGCCAACCGGCCCTTGCCTGGTGGGCGTCCCAAGCGGTAGAACCGGCATCCGTCAGCCGCAGTGCGGTCTCGGCCACCGCTCGTTCCAACTGCATCAATTCATTGCGTTCGAACAGACGAACTTCGAGTTCCTTCATCGCCAACCGGAAGGAACAACTGAGCGCCTGCTGCATCCGATCGGTCTGGTTGATCGACTTGGCGTACTTACGGAACAGCTCGGCTGTTCGTTCAGGATTGACGGCGATGTCCGCACCCAACAGCACACCCACCACCAGCTTGAGATCAGCGGCGCTCGGCGGCTCGCGCCCAGACACCAACCGGAT
>CAMCTE010000075.1 GCA_945878385.1 Azohydromonas lata NBRC 102462
GCCCCAGGGCACCGCCGCGCGCAAGTTGCAGGAAATCGCCTTCTTCGGTGGTCGGTGCCGTGAAGTGCCGGCGGCCGAGATGTATGCGCAGGCCGAGGCCCTGGCCCGCGAACTGGGTGGTCACTACATGGACCAGTTCACCTACGCCGAGCGCGCCACCGACTGGCGGGGCAACAACAACATCGCCGAAAGCCTGTTCGCCCAACTGCAGCACGAGCGCCACCCTTTGCCACGCTGGGTGGTGGTAGGCGCGGGCACCGGCGGCACCTCGGCCACCATCGGCCGCTACATCCGCTACCGGCGGGACACGCTGGCCTGCACCCAACTGGCGGTGGCCGACCCCGAACACTCGGTATTCTTCGCCGCCTACACCCAGGGCCGGCGCGACCTGCAATCGACCACGCGCGGCCGCATCGAGGGCATCGGCCGCCCACGGGTGGAGCCCAGCTTCCTGCCCACGGTGATCGACCGGATGCTCAGAGTGCCCGATGCCTTGAGCTTTGCGGCCGCGTTGGGCCTTTCCCAACGCCTGGGCCGCCGCGTGGGCCCCTCCACCGGTTGCAATTTCGCCGCCGCCTTGCATCTGGCCCGCGAAATGGCCGCACGGGGCGAACCGGGCAGCATCGCCACGCTGATCTGCGACAGCGGCGAGCGCTATGCGGACACCCTGTTCGACCCGGATTGGTACGCCGCTCAACCCTGGTTGCGCGAAGGGGCGGACACTGCGCCGGGCACGGTAGAAGTGGCCTCGGCCGTGCGCTGAGCACCGGCTTGCCGGCCCCCTCTTCCGGGGGATCACCGCCCGTCATGAGCAGGCTCATCAGGGGTTATGCGCGAATTGCATGGCCTGGGGGGTCGCTTCCGGGCCCGGCCTTCTACAGTACGCCGCACACGCCAACCCGGCCCCGCGCACCCCGCCCCACAAGGGCATCTGCGCAGGCCGGGTGGCCCACCGGCAGCCAACCTGAAGGAGACCCGCACCATGTCCTCGAAGACCGCCTCGGCCCATTCACCGTCCGATTCACCAGCCGTTTCACCGTCCCACCCCCACGGCCTTTCCTTTGTCACCCCGGGCCATGACAGTCCCTGGCACACCTACCTTTCCCAGGTCGACCGCGTGACGCCCTACCTGGGCGAACTCTCGCGATGGGCCGAAACCTTGAAGCGCCCCAAGCGCGCCCTGGTGGTGGATGTGCCCATCGAACTGGACAACGGCACCATCGCCCACTTCGAGGGCTACCGGGTTCAACACAACCTCAGCCGCGGCCCAGGCAAGGGCGGTGTGCGCTACCACCCCGATGTCACTTTGGAAGAAGTGATGGCCCTGGCCGCCTGGATGAGCATCAAGAACGCCGCAGTGAACCTGCCCTATGGCGGCGCCAAGGGCGGCATCCGCGTGGACCCGAAGCGCCTCTCCATGAAGGAACTGGAGCGCATGACGCGCCGCTACACCAGCGAAATCGGCATCATCATCGGCCCGCAGCAGGACATACCCGCGCCCGATGTGAACACCAATGCGCAGGTGATGGCCTGGATGATGGACACCTACTCCATGAACACCGGCTCCACGGCCACCGGAGTGGTCACCGGCAAGCCAGTGCACCTGGGCGGCAGCCTGGGCCGGGTGAAGGCCACCGGCCGCGGCGTGTTCGTCACGGGACGTGAGGCCGCTCAGCGCGTGGGCTTGCAACTCGAAGGCGCACGCTTGGCGGTGCAGGGCTTCGGCAATGTAGGGTCAGTGGCGGCCGAGCTGTTCGTGGCGGCCGGCGCCAAGTTGGTGGCCGTGCAAGACCACAGCGGCACGGTGCATGCCGAAAGCGGCCTGGATGTCATGGCCCTGCAAGCCCATGTGAAGGCCCACGGCGGGGTGGGTGGCTTCAAGGGTGGCGAGGCCCTGCAAAGCGAAGAGTTCTGGCTGGTGCCCACCGACATCCTGATCCCGGCCGCGCTGGAAGGCCAGATCACCGCACATCGGGCGCAACAACTCCAGACGCGTCTGGTACTCGAAGGCGCCAACGGCCCCACCCTGCCCGAAGCCGACGACATCCTGGCCGACCGGGGCATCCTGGTGGTGCCCGATGTGATCTGCAATGCCGGCGGCGTGACCGTGTCCTACTTCGAGTGGGTGCAGGACTTCAGCAGTTACTTCTGGACCGAGGACGAAATCAACGAGCGACTGGATCAGATCATGATCACCTCGCTCAACAAGATCTGGGACACCGCAGACCGACACCGCATCACGCTGCGCACCGCCACCTTCGCGGTGGCCTGCGAACGCATCCTAATGGTGCGGCGCGACCGCGGTCTGTACCCCTGAGCCAGGCGGCGCATCCCAAGCGCCGCAACAGAAGCAGCCCGCACTGAAGGGGCCGCTGCGCTTCACCCCTTGCGCATCAAGGTGCTCTTGCCGAACAGGCTTTCCACCAGATCAACAGCCAGCACGGCCGTCTTGTTGCGCACATCGAGTGCCGGGTTGAGTTCCATGATGTCCAGGCTGGCCAGACGGCCGGTGTCGGCAATCATCTCCATGCACAGTTGGGCTTCCCGATAGGTCGGCCCCCCGGGGATGGTGGTGCCCACGCCGGGGGCGATGTCGGGGTCCAGGAAGTCGACATCGAAGCTGACATGCAGATGGGTGTTGTCGTCCATCGTGGCCAGGGCCAGCTCCATCGTGTGGCGCATACCCATCTCGTCGATGAAGCGCATGTCGAACACATCCAGGCCTTGTTCGTGCACAAAGCGCTTTTCGCCGGGGTCCACGCTGCGGATGCCGATCTGGCGCACCCACTTGGCCTTGAGCGCCGGTTCGGCCGCGCTGTAGCCCCCCAAGTTCACGAGCTCTGCAGGCCCGTGCCCGCACAGCACGGCCACCGGCATGCCATGCAGGTTGCCGCTGGGGGTTAGCGCACTGGTGTTGAAGTCGGCGTGCGCGTCCAACCACAGCACACGCAGCTTCTTGCCGGTGCGGGCGCAGTGGCGCGCGACCGCACTGATGCTGCCCACGGCCAGACAGTGGTCACCGCCCAGCAGGATGGGCATGCCGCCTGCGGCCAAAGCCTGCGCCACGGCCTCGTGCACGGCCTGGTTCCAGGCCCGCACCTCGGCCAAGTGGCGGTATCCGTCGGTGGGCGGCCGCCAGGGGTTGGCCGGGCCGGGCAGGTTGCCCACATCGCGCACCGTCAAGCCATGAGACTCCAAGGCCGGCTGCAAGCCCGCCACCCGCAGGGCTTCAGGGCCCATCGAAGCACCCCGCGCACCGGCACCAATATCAGTGGGCGCGCCGATCAGAACGGCCTCACGCCTGGGCTGCTGCATGGTTCCTCCTCCCAAAGATCGCCGTTCCCACCCGCACCATGGTGGCGCCTTCGGCAATGGCAGCCTCCAGATCATCGCTCATGCCCATGCTCAGCACATCCAGGCGCAGGCCGGGCTCGGCCTGCTGCAGCGCATCTCGCAATTCGCGCAAAGCCCGGTGGGGCGCGCGGCGGGCGGGCTCGTCCTGCGCCGGCTCGGGGATGGACATCAGGCCGCGCAGGGCCACGCGCGGCAGGGCGTGCACCGCACGCGCCAGCGCCAGCACATCGGCCGGCGCCACACCGGCCTTGGAGGCCTCGCCACTGATATTGACCTGCAGGCACACCTGCAAGGGCGCCAAGTGGGCAGGCCGCTGGTCTGACAGGCGCTGCGCAATCTTGAGCCGGTCCACGCTGTGCACCCAGTCGAAATGCTCGGCCACCTCGCGGGTCTTGTTGCTTTGAAGCGGGCCGATGAGATGCCACCGCAGCGCAGCCCGGTGCGCGCTCAGGCGGGCGATCTTGTCCACGCCTTCCTGCACATAGTTCTCGCCAAAGTCCTGCTGTCCGGCGGCCGCGGCCTGGGCCACCGCTTGCCAGGGCTGGGTCTTGCTCACAGCCATCAACAAGACCTCGGATGGCTGCCGGCCACAAGCCGCGCAAGCCCGTGAAATCCGCTCATTCGTGTGGGCCAGCGCCTCGGGGATGCTCGTCATAATCGAACAAGCGTACCGCAGCACGCGCTGTGCGTTGCGATTGCCCAGAGCCGCATCATGAACATCCAAGACCTTCTGAGTGAAACCGTGCAACGGCAGGCCTCCGACCTGCACCTGTCTGCCGGATTGACGCCCCTGGTGCGTGTCCTGGGCGACATCCAGCGGCTGTCGCATCCGGTGTTGCAACCCGCTGATGTCATGCGGCTGATGGGGCAGGTGATGAGCCCGGAGCAGCTCAAAGTCTACGAAGAACAGCGGGAATTGGATTTTTCGTATGAGGTGGCAGGCCTGTCGCGCTTTCGGATCAATGTGTACCAACAGCAGCGTGGGCCGGCGGCGGCACTGCGCGTGGTGCCCTCGGAGATCCGTACCCTGGAAAGCCTGCAGGCCCCACAGGTGCTGAGCGAATTGGCCATGGCGCCGCGTGGCCTGCTGCTCTTCACCGGGCCCACCGGCTCGGGCAAGAGCACCTCCATGGCCGCCATCGTGGATTACCGCAACCGCCGGCACGACGGTCACATCCTCACCATCGAAGACCCCATCGAATTCGTGCACGAGAGTCGCCGCAGCCTCATCAGCCAGCGTGAGGTGGGCACGCACACCGTGGGCTTTGCCCAGGCGCTGCGATCAGCGCTGCGCGAGAACCCGGATGTGATCATGGTGGGCGAACTGCGCGATCTGGAATCCATCAGTCTGGCGTTGACCGCAGCCGAAACCGGCAACCTGGTGCTGGCCACAATGCACACCAGCAGTGCCGCCAAGTCGGTAGACCGGCTGATCGATGTGTTCCCTGCAGGCGAGAAGGAAATGGTGCGGGCCATGCTGTCCGAATCGCTGCAGGCGGTGGTGTCCCAAACACTGTGCAAGACGGCAGACCGACAGAGCCGTGTGGCAGCCATGGAGATCATGGTGGGCACGCCCGCCATCCGCAACCTCATCCGGGAGAACAAGGTGGCGCAGATGTATTCCGTGATGCAATCGGGCATGGCCCAAGGCATGCAGACCTTGGACCAGCATCTATCCACTCTGGTGCGCAACGGCCTGATTGCGGTCGAGGAGGCGCGCCAATATGCCCGCTACCCGGAGACCATACGATGAGCAGCATCGGCAGCAAGACCTACGAAACCACCGCCCCGCGACGCCTGGCCTTCATCGGCCTGGGCGTGATGGGCCTGCCCATGGCGGGCCACCTGGCGCGCGCCGGCCACCATGTGACTGTCTACAACCGCACGGCGGCCAAGGCGCAGGCTTGGGCAGCCGAGTTCGGTGGTGCGGCAGCCCCCACCCCGCAACAAGCCGCTGACGGTGCAGACATCGTCTACGCCTGCGTGGGCAACGACGACGACCTGCGCACCGTGACGGTGGGCGCCGAAGGCGCGTTCGCCGGCATGAAGCCCGGTGCCGTGTTTGTGGACCACACCACGGCGTCGGCCGAAGTGGCGCGTGAGCTGAGTGCCCAGGCCCTTGCGCGCGGCCTGCACTTTGTGGATGCCCCTGTCTCCGGCGGTCAGGCCGGCGCAGTCAACGGCATGCTCACCGTGATGTGCGGTGGCGACCAGGCCGCTTTCGACGCCATCAAGCCCGTGACCCTGGCCTTCGCGCGCGCGGTCACGCTGGTGGGTGAAAGCGGCGCAGGTCAGTTGGCCAAGATGGTCAACCAGGTCTGCATCGCCGGGCTGATTCAGGGCTTGAGCGAAGGCATCGCCTTCGGGCAGAAGGCCGGCTTGGACATGAAGCTGGTGCTGGAAGTGATCGGCAAGGGCGCCGCACAAAGCTGGCAGTTGGACAACCGCGGGCCCACGATGGTGGAAGACCGCTTCAATTTCGGCTTTGCCGTGGACTGGATGCGCAAGGACCTGGGCCTGTGCCTGGAAGAGGCACGGCGCAATGGCGCCCAGTTGCCCGTGACCGCCCTGGTGGACCAGTTCTACGCCGATGTTCAGGCCATGGGCGGGCAGCGCTGGGACACCTCCAGCCTGATCAAGCGGTTGCGCTGATCAGCGGGTGCCGTCTGCGCGCGAGCGCAGGCGCATCACTTCTTCGGCGCTGATGGTCTCGAACACGCGGATCACCTTCTTCACACCGGGGATGCCCGCGGCCAGTTGCGTGGCGCGGCGGGATTCCGCTTCCGACACCATGCCCATCAGGTAGACCACACCGCCCTCCACCGTGATCTTGAAGGCACTGGCCGACAAGTCTGATGCCTCGATGAACTTGGCGCGGATGCGCCCGGAGATGATGCCGTCTGACGCGCGCGCGGACAGCGACGAGGGGAAGCCCACGGTGAGTTCGTTGACCACGCCCTTGACGTTTTCCACCTTGCCTGCGGCGGCTTCAACGGCTGCCCGGTCGCCCTCGGTGGGCACCTCACCCGTGAGCAGCACGGTGCGGTTGTAGGCGGTGGTGTTCACATTGCCCTTGTCGCCGAGGATTTCCTTGGCGCGCTGCCCCACCTTGACCTCGATGGTCTTGTCTTCGATTTGAATGCCTGTGGTGCGGCGGTCTACCGCCACCGCAGCCGAACCGCCTGCGACTGCACCGATGGCCAAGACCTCGCAGCCCTGCAGCGTCAAGGTGGAGGCCACTGCAGCGGCCAAGAGGGCGCTGCGGCCCCACACGGAGGGCACGCTGGCAGTACGCGCGGGATCGGTCATTCGGTTTCTCCAAGAAGTTGCAGGTCCAGTGCGTCCACCAGGGCCAGCCAACCCAGCCGGTACAGGGTACTGGCCTGGGCGAGTCGATCGGCCCGCACGGGCACATGGACATCGATATCGGTCAAGAGTTCCGCGCTCGGCGACACAGGCGCCTCGCGCGGGGAAGCGGTCCACAGCACCACCGAAAGTTCACGGTCATGCGCGGCCTCGATGAGCGGGGCCAAGGCCTGGGGCACGCCGGTGGAAGCCGGGCCCTCAAAGACCACCAACACATCCCCGGGCAGGCCCAAGGCATGCACCTGGCGGGCGAGTACCGCCGCAGGGTCGGCCGCAGCGCCGCCTACGGCTTGGGTGAGCGCGGCCGTCACGGCGGGGTCGGCACCCAGGGTGAGGGCGGGCAGGCCCGGGCGCGCGCGCTCGGCACCCCCCATGAACAGGGCGGCGGCGTACAGGGCGTCGGCCTGGGCCGAGCCGGTGCCGGCCACCAACAGTTTGCCGCCGCCGGTGACGGCGGCCAGCACCAGTTCGACGGCGGATGCCACGGGCCGCGCCAGGGATTCGGCGGCCTGCACCAGCACATCGGCGGTGTCGTAGAACTGCTGCTGGATGCGCTGCTCGAGCATGGCGGGATCATAAGTCAGGGGGGCGGTCATGCCGGCGCCTCATCCCAGAGCCTCGAACGCCCCGGGCCACCAATGCAGGGCCTCACCTTCCAGGGCCACGACATCAAAGCGGCAGGCAGGTGGGCGGCGCCAACGCAGCAGAAAGTGCTGCGCGGCGCGCACCAGGCGCTGCCGCTTGAGGGTGGTGATGCTGGCGCCGGCTCCACCCTGGCGGGCCTGTGCCCGCGCGCGCACTTCCACGAAGACGAGCGTGCCGTCCGGCGTGTGCATGATCAGGTCGATTTCGCCGCCGCGCCGAAAGGGGCCGCCCGCGACCCGATAATTGCGCTGCACCAGCGTCAGACCCTGGGCCTGCAGGTAGCGGCAGGCGCGGTCTTCGGCCTCTGTTCCTTTTTGCTGCGTGAATCCCACCACCGTGCTCAGCGCTGCGGCCCAAGCGGCCGGTGCGCAAGACTTCCCTCCCGGCACACTGTATGTGGTGGCCACACCCATCGGCAACCTGGCCGACATCACCCTCCGGGCGGTCCACACCCTCTTTCTGGTGGACGCCGTGGCCTGCGAGGACACCCGCCAAAGTGCCCACCTCCTGACGAGCCTGGGCCTGCACAAACCCCTGCTGGCGGTGCACGAACACAACGAACGCGAGGGTGCACAACGCGTGTTGGAGCGGCTGGCCCGCGGCGAGCGGGTGGCCTACACCAGCGATGCGGGCACACCCGCGGTCAGCGACCCGGGCGCTGCGCTGGTGCAGGCGGTGCGTGCCGCCGGCCATCGCTGCATCCCGCTGCCCGGGGCCAGCAGCGCCTTGGCTGCACTCAGCGTGGCCGGTGATGTGTCGGCTGCGGGCTTTCGTTTTGTGGGTTTTCTTCCGGCCAAGGGAGCAGCCCGCGCGGCCGCCTTGCGCGCGGCCACTCAGGATGCGGGCAGCGTGGTGCTGTTCGAATCGCCGCACCGCATCGAGGCCCTGGCCCAGGAATTGGCGTCGGCTTGCCCCTTGCGTTTGTTGACGGTGGCCAGGGAATTGACGAAACAGTTTGAAAGCGTTCACACCCTGCCCGCGCAGGCTTTCCCCGCGTGGCTGGCCGCCGACCCGAATCACCGAAGGGGGGAATTCGCCTTGGTGCTGCATGGCACCGGGACAGGGGCGCCCGTGGGTGGGGCCGCCCCTGGGGGGCCGCCGGTTGGGGGGTTGACGCCCGGCGCATCAGACGCCTCAACGCCTTCGAGCCCCGAGGAACAGGCGGCGCATCGGGTGCTCACCATCCTGCTGAAGGACCTGCCGGTGAAGCAGGCCTCCACGCTGGGAGCCGAAATCACCGGCATCCCCAAAAAACGCCTGTATCAATGGGCCTTGGATTTGAAGGATGCCCGCGCGGCAGACGATGCCGATGCCTAGAATCGGCTGATGATTTCACGCGAACCCACCCTCGAACGCTTGGCCATCGCCGAAGGCCTGCTGCTGCAACCCAATGGCCTGAGCGAAGCGCATTTGGCGCGCGCACTGGCCACCATGGGCGAGCACCGCATCGACGACGCCGACCTGTACTTCCAGTTCACCCGGCACGAGGGCTGGAGCCTGGAAGAGGGCATCGTCAAGAGCGGCTCCTTCAGCATCGACCAGGGCGTGGGCGTGCGTGCGGTGGCGGGCGAGAAGACGGCCTTCGCCTATTCCGACGATATTTCAGAGGCCGCGCTGCTGGATGCGGCGCGCACGGTGCGCACCATCGCCGCGGCGGGCCAAAGCCGCCGGGTGAAGGTGGGCGGCAACAAGCCGGTGGTGTCTTCCAGCCGTCTGCTGTACGGCACCACCGACCCCATCGGCACGCTGGACAGCGCGGCCAAGGTGGCCCTGCTGGAGCGCATGGAAAAGATGGCCCGCGCCAAGGACCCGCGCATCGTGCAGGTGATGGCCGGCGTGGCCGCTGAATACGATGTGGTGATGGTGGCGCGTGCCGACGGCACCCGCGCGGCCGATGTGCGGCCTCTGGTGCGCCTGAGTGTGACGGTGATTGCCGAGCAGAACGGCCGGCGCGAGGTGGGCTCGGGCGGCGGCGGCGGGCGCTACCCGCTGGGCTACTTCACCGACGAACGCCTGGCCGAGTATGTGGAACACGCCACCCGCGCGGCGCTGACGAATTTGGACAGCCGCCCCGCACCGGCCGGCGAGATGACCGTGGTGCTGGGCCCGGGCTGGCCCGGCATCCTGCTGCACGAAGCCATCGGCCACGGGCTGGAGGGTGACTTCAACCGCAAGGGCTCGAGCGCCTTCAGTGGCCGCATCGGCCAGCGCGTCGCGGCCAAGGGCGTGACGGTGCTTGACGACGGCACCATCCCCGACCGCCGGGGTTCCCTGAATGTGGACGACGAAGGCCAAGCCTCGCAACGCACGGTGCTGATCGAAGACGGCATTCTGCGCGGCTATATCCAGGATTCGATGAACGCCCGCCTGATGAAGGTGCGCCCCACCGGCAATGGCCGCCGCGAAAGCTATGCCCACACGCCCATGCCGCGCATGACCAACACCTACATGCTGGCCGGCGACAAGGCGCCCGAGGAAATCGTGCGCAGCATCAAGAAGGGCCTGTACGCCACCAACTTCGGCGGCGGGCAGGTGGACATCACCAGCGGCAAGTTCGTCTTCAGCGCCAGCGAGGCCTTCTGGGTGGAAAACGGGAAGATCCAGTACCCGGTCAAGGGCGCCACGATCATCGGCAACGGGCCCGATGCGCTCACGCGCGTGAAGATGATCGGCAACGACCTGGAACTTGACACCGGAGTGGGCACCTGCGGCAAGGAAGGCCAGAGCGTGCCCGTGGGCGTGGGGCAGCCCACCCTGCGCATCGACGGGCTGACGGTGGGCGGAACGGCTTGATATCGCTGGCCGACATAGAGGCCGCCGCCGGCCGCCTGGCCGGCCAGGTGATGGAGACGCCCTTTGTGGAGTCGCGCACGCTGTCGGCCATCGTCGGCGCGCAAGTCTTCCTGAAGTTCGAGAACCTGCAGTTCACCGCGTCCTTCAAGGAACGCGGGGCCCTGAACAAACTGGCCTGCCTGAAACCTGAAGAGGCGCAGCGCGGGGTGATTGCCGCGTCGGCCGGCAACCACGCGCAGGGCGTGGCGCACCATGCCCAGCGTCTGGGGCTTCCGGCCACCATCGTGATGCCCACCTTCACGCCGCAGGTGAAGATCGAACGCACGCGCGGCTTCGGCGCGCAGGTGGTGCTGCATGGCGAGACCTTCGACGAAGCCCGAGCCGAGGCCACGCGCCGCGCACAAGCCGAAGGCCTGACCTTCATCCACGCGTTTGACGACCCGCTGATCATCGCGGGGCAGGGCACGGTGGGCCTGGAGATGCTGCGCCAGCAGCCGCAACTGGACTCGTTGGTGATTGCCGTGGGCGGCGGCGGGCTGATCGCCGGCATTGCCACGGCCGCCAAGGCGCTGCGGCCCGACATTGAAGTGGTGGGCGTGCAAACACGCCCCTTCCCGGCGGTGTTCAATGCCATCAAGGGCACGCACCACCCGATCGGCACCTCTTCCCTGGCCGAGGGCATTGCGGTGGGCAGCCCCGGCGAACTCACCCAGGCCTTGATACGCCGGCATGTGGACGACATGCTGCTGGTGGAAGAAGCCGACATCGAGCAGGCCATCGTGATGCTGCTGGACATCGAAAAGACGCTGGTGGAAGGCGCCGGTGCAGCCGGCCTGGCCGCGCTGATGGAAAACCGCGAACGCTTTGCCGGCCGGCGGGTGGGCCTGGTGCTGTGCGGTGGGAACATCGACCCGCTGCTGCTGGCGGCCATCATCGAGCGTGGCATGGTGCGGGCCGGGCGCCTGGTGCGCATTCGGGTGGAAGCCCGCGACGCGCCGGGCATCCTGGCCAGAATCACCGCAGTTTTAGGGAAAGTAGGCGCCAACATCGAAGAGGTGCATCACCAGCGCGCCTTTTCCACACTGTCCGCCCAGAGCGTGGAAATCGAGTTGGTGCTGGCCACCCGCAACCGGGCCCATGTGCAGGAGACGCTGGAGGCGTTGGCCGCTGCAGGGTTCACCGCAGCGGCGTACTGAGACCTGCGGGGCGAGGGTCATGGGCTAGGGG
>CAMCTE010000076.1 GCA_945878385.1 Azohydromonas lata NBRC 102462
CATGCTCATCCAATTCGGCCCTCCCGGTGCGTCGGCCCACCTGAATCACCTCGGGCACTTGGCCGATCAGGGTCTCGGCCACCGCACCCACGCGGTTGGCTTCGGCCAGCGAGGTTCCCGGCTGAAGGATCAGGCCCAGCACCAGTGACCCCTCATTGAAGGTGGGCAGAAAGGCACGCGGGAAGAACGGGACCGTGGCCGCTGCAGCCACCACCGCGGCGGTTGCCAGGCCCAACAGCAGTTGACTTTTGCTGAATGACCACATCAGCAGGCGCCGGTCTTGCCGCTTGAGCCACAGCACCAGCGGGCTGTCGCCGTGATCCAGCCGCTTCATGCGAGGCAGCAACAAGGCGCACAACACCGGGGTTACCGTCATCGACACCAGCATCGACGCCCCAATCGAGACGATGTAGGCCATGCCCAAAGGCGTAAACAGTCGTCCCTCGATGCCAGGCAGTGCAAACAGCGGAATGAACACCAGCACCACAATGGCCGTGGCGTACACGATGCCCGAGCGCACCTCCACACTGGCCCGGCGCACCACTTCCAGAACGGGCAGGGGCTGGGCGGCGTTTCGGTTGTCCTTCAAGCGCCGCAGAATATTTTCGACATCCACCACCGCATCGTCCACCAGTTCGCCGATGGCGATGGCCAAGCCGCCAAGCGTCATGACGTTGATCGACTGGCCCAGCACCTGAAAAACGAGAGCCGTCACGGCCAACGACAGGGGAATGGCGACCAATGAAATCAGCGTGGTTCGGGCGGAAAGCAAAAAGGCGAACAGAACAATGGCCACCATGATGGCGCCATCCCGCAAGGCCTCGGCCACATTGCCGATCGAGGCCTGGATGAAGTCGGCTTGCCTGAACAGCACCTGTGGTTCAGACAAGCCCTTGGGCAGCCCTTGCTTGAGTTCACCCAGCGCAGTTTCGATTTGCCTTGTCAGCTTGACCGTGTCGGCTTGGGGTTGCTTCTGCACGCTGAGCACCACGGCGGGGAGGCCGTTGTACCCCGCGTCTCCGCGCTTGAGGCCAGGCGCAAAACCGACCGTGGCCACCTGTTCCAGGCGAATGGGGCGGCCTTCCTTCCAGGCCACCGCCATGCCGGCCAAATCTTCGGCCTGTCGGGTGCGACCCAGGTGGCGGATCAGGTACTCGCGGCTGTTGAGGTCAATGAATCCGCCACCGGCGTTGCCGGCAAAGCCCTTGAGCGCCTGCTCAACCTGGCTCAGGCTGACGCCGAACTGCGCCATGCGCGCGGTGTCGGGCGACACCCTCAGGGTTCTGACTTCGCCGCCAATCGGGACCACCTGGGACACGCCCGCTATCGACAACAGGCGAGGCCGCAGCACGAAGTCTGCATATTCGCGCGCCTGCATCGCCTGCAGCGTGGGAGCAGTGCCTCCAGGCTCTGCGGCAGCCACTTTCAGGGGCAGTGCCACCAACATGATCTCGCCCATGATCGAAGACACCGGTCCCATGACGGGCGTGATGTCGCCGGGCATCTGCTGCCGCGCAAGCGCCAGGCGCTCGGCCACCAATTGGCGGTTGCGGTAGATGTCCGTACCCCATTCGAACTCGGCATAGACGATCGAAAGACCCACGCCCGATGTGCTTCGCACCCGACTGACGCCGGGCATGCCGTTGAGCGCGGTCTCCAGCGGGAAGGTCACCAACTGCTCGACCTCCTCGGGCGCCATTCCACCGGCCTCCGCCAGCACCGTCACCAGGGGTTTGTTGAGGTCGGGAAAGACATCGACCGGCGCACGCCACGCCGTCAGGGCGCCGTACGCCATCATCAGCGCGGCCAGCGCCAGGACGAACAGCCGATTGCGCAGGCTTGATTGAACGATCCAATTGAACATGGCGATCAGCTCCCGCTCAGCGGATCTGCGCAATCAGCGGTGCACCCTGCACCACCACGCGGTTGTCGGGCGAAAGCCCTTGAGTCACCACCACCGTTCGAGCATCCAGGAAGCGATATTGGATCGGCTGAGGAATGAACCGCTCAGGCCCCGATTTGATCCACACGCTGGGTTCGTTGGACGGCGTTCTGACAACCGCCTGGGCTGGCAGCACGATGCCTTTGATGCGTTGGCGAGTTTGGGCCAACACCGTCACGGGTTGTCCGACTGCCAGGGGCAGGGTCGTTTGGCTCTTTTGGGGCCTGGCGGAAAAAGTCAGTGGCAATACACCATCGCGCAACATCCGCGCGGCGCCGATCAGGTTCAACTGTACGCCTTCAATTCCTTGCAGGGTGGCGGTGGATACATGATCCGACAGTGTGGCGTCGGCGGTGGTGGCTTCCACCAGAACCCGACGCGGGTCCACCACTTCGAACACGATGTCGCGAGCCTCAAGCACCTGTCCCAGAACCGCATCGACGCGCGCCACCACGCCGTCCGCCGGTGAGCTCAACACTTCCCGCGCATTCAAACTTTGTGCGATGCGTGCCTCCCTCTCTTTGAGACTGGCGGCCTCTTCTCGAGCACCCTCGATGTCTTTACGAGGCACCGTGCCTTCCAGCGAATCCAGACGAATGACGCGCTGTTCGGCCAACTTGCGCTGTGCTTGCAGGTCGACCAACTGAGCTTGCTGTGCGCCCAGGGCATAGGGCTCGGCGTGGTGCCGCACATAGGCCAATACCTCGCCCTTGGACACGCGCTGACCGGCCACCGGCAAGCCCTTGGGGCCAGCCTCCAGCTTGCCCCCGTGAACCGCCTGCACCCGTCCTCCCGCATTGGGGTCCATGATGACCCGACCAGGCAATTCCGTGGTCATGGCAGCCTCGCTCTCTGGTGCCAGCACGGTGCGGATGGCCATACGCCGCTGGGCAATTTTGGGCACATTCACACTGCCGTCCGGCAACCGGGCCAGTGCAGAACCCGATGGTGGCCCGGCCGGTGCGTCCAAGTGCTCGCCGTTTGGACCATGCGCGCCTGGCGCTGCAAGCGCCGCGGAGTGCCAGGAAGCCAGTGTGATGAAGCCCAAGAACGAGACAGGCAATAGTGCGAGCATGACGACGCTATTGGCGCGGCCAGGACCACCGAGGTGGCTTGGGCTGCGTACTCGACGCCAAAGCAGGAAGGCCCCGACGACACCCAACAAGATCGCCAGTGCGATCAACACCATCTCCCAGGTGTGCGCGTGGTCGTGGTCATGGCCGTGGGCTGCGGAGTCCGCTGCATTCACCAGGACGCCGTCAAGCAAATCGCTGGCATTACTTGCCACGATCGTAAAAACCAGCGCATGCTCCCCGGGCTTTTTCAGGAGGGCCAGGAGCTTCTCGTCATCCAGCGCATAGTCGCCCAAGTCGCCATGAAAAGTTGCCTTGGCCTTGATGCCGGCGCTTTCGACTTCGACCTCGGCGCCCAGCAAGGGCTCGTTGGTGTCAAAGCGGTCGATCATGATGGACAGCTCGCCCTCGTGCAGCTCGGCCACGAGTTCAAACACATCCGACTGCGCCGTGACGCGTGGTCGTTGGGCTGTCGACCCTGCCGTTGGGGGCGCATCCAGATGTTCACCATTGGGGCCATGGGCACCTGGGGCTGCAATGGCCGTGGGCATGTGCAGGCTCAGAACGGTAAAGGCCGCGATCAGCATGGGCATCATCAGTGCCAAGGCCGTCTTCAATCCTGAATGGAGGAGTGGTGATCCGCCGCGCAGGGACTCGTTGTGCATGTTCGTATTCATGGCAGGATTCCAAGAGATTGTTCAAGGCGCGCGCGGGCCAGGCCCCAGGCGGCGCGCTGACGCGCCATTGCCGCCTCAGCGGCCGTGGCCTCAGCCAAGGTGTTCAGCAACTCTGGCAGCGCCGTTTCGCCGGCGCGAAAAGATCGTTCGATCAACTGCGCCCGTTCGCGAAGCAGGGCGGCGCGCTGTTTCAGCGCCTCGAATTGGCCCAGTGCAGCGGCCAGGGCTTCACGGGCCATGGCACTCTCGCTGGCCAGGCGTTCTTCCAACAGCTGTTCCTCGGCTCTTGCAATTTCCCGCGCGGCTTGGGCCGCTGCCAGCCTAGGAAGATTGCGGCTTTGTGGCCCAAAGGGCACCCGCAAGCCGATGGCCACGCTGTGAGGCGCAGAAGCCTGCCTGGCGCTGCTGTCCTGCCGCACGCCCAAAGACAATTCCGGTGCATCCGCTTTGGACAGTTGAACCAGTTGCGCTTCCCGCTCAGCCAGCTCACGATTGGATCGGGCCAGGGCGATCTCGGGATGGCTGCGTTCGCTCGGCGCACTCGGTATCGGTGCCCATGCACTGGGTTCCGAGATCACCAAGGGCCGATTCGACAAGCCGGTCACAACGATCCATCGGACCCGTACCTCGCGCAACCGCTGCATGATCTCAGCGTGCTTGGCTTGAGCAGCCCACCATTCGGCGCGTGCGGCCAAGCCGTCAGCCCGCGCCAGGTCTCCGGCCCGCACGCGCCGTTCAACATCGTCGGCCAATATGGCCAGGGCGCTTGACTGCGCTTGGGCGGAGTCGGCTTCCGCCTGTGTCTGCTCCCACTCCCCAACCAGCTCCCGCAGCTGTCCGGCTAGCCGCCATCTCTGCACCGCTTCAAATGCCGCGGCCTGGGTTACGGCGGTTTCTGTGCGCTGCGCTTGCGCACTCCGCTGCCCCGGCCACCACAGCGGAAAGGCCAGCCCCAACTCTGTCTCGCGCGCGCCCACAGGCGAGGTTCGATCGTCCCTTCGGCTGATTTCCAGCGCGGGCGGTGCAGACCAGGGAACTGCCGTCGTGGCCCTTTCGGCAACGGCCCGCTCCCGCTGCCCAGCGGCGTCCTTGGCAGCCACAGACCGTTGCCACGCGGCCTGCAAAGCCGCTTGCAAGGTGACGGGGGCTGGGCCTGCAGCGGGCTCCGCGGCCGGATTTGCGGCCGGATTTGCGGCCGAATTTGCGGCCCATTGCCGAGCCTGTTCCCCAGCCGGTTCCCCTGCCTGTTGCGCGGACGCTGCGTGGGCGGGCGCGCTGGCCATTGATGCTGTCAGTACGAGCGTCGTGAACGACAGGGCGCTTCGCGCCATGAGGTGAAGCCGCAGACGCGTGCGTCGGCTTTGACAGTCGCGGTGCCGACTGTCCTTAGCATATGAAATCTTCACGATGATGGATTGATCAGGGTGCCGCATGCGGCGAACCTCCTGGACTCAAGCAAGTGCTCAAGTCCGGGCGCACGATCAGATCACGCGCGGCTGTGTGGCCGCAGCGCTTCAGGCCGTCAGATCAACCGGGGAGGCCGCAGTGGGCCTTCGAGGTGCGGGGCTGGCAAGCCCGAGCGCACATAAGAAGGCGCGCTCATCTGCGCGCCTTGTACCTGCGTGTGGACGACCGACTGGGGCAGGGCCACAGGGTTGCTCAGATGATCACACATCACATGGTGTATGGATTCGGCTGAGTCATCCAGGTGCCAAGATCCGTCATCGTGGTGATGGTGGCCTTCTGCCTCCCAGTGCAAGACACTGTGCACCCACTCGGCGGAGTTTGGTGTGGCAGCGTCCACCTGGGCTGTGGCCATGGACTGCCAAAGCATCGAAAAAGCCATCAGGAGAGGGACGAACCACTTCCGCATTTATTGATGTTACCACACGCCCAATCCCCGCATCACAGGGCCGGCATCTCCGGCGGCCATGGTTGTGTCAGACTGGAAGAACGGGAGCCACACCGCCGCGCAGCTCGGCGACTAGCAGCAGACCCCTGCGGTGTTCGTGCTGATGATCGTTCGCACGTCGTATTGGGGTAAATCGGGAGGGCGAGGGGCCTTGCGATGTCTTGGTCAACCGAGCGGGCAAAAAGTACCATCATCCCAAGAGTCTGAATCATGGTCCCCAACAGCGAGCCGATGGAACGATGCCCAAGCGAATACTGCCAGCGTTGATCAAGAATTGGGGTGCTCCTCTCTTGGAAGGGCGGTTTGGAGCCGGATCGGCGCAGGCCGTGAAGTCACTGCTGACCTACACCCCGCCTCAAAGCCGCAAGGATTGGGAGGACGGGACACGCGCCAATGGTTTGCTGTTTGGAACCAAGTCCCGGGGTGCGCGCCTTCAGAAGGTCGACGAGAAGTACGAGCTGTGGATCTCGGGCGACCTCTACAACTACGACAACGCACTGGAGTTGTACGAAGCGCTCTTCCTTTATATGGGGTTTGCGAAGCTGAATAAGTCCGATGCTTCTCGAGTCTCTGGAGACTACACCAAGGAGCGGGACGCACAAGGGCATCTGACCAAGATGCTGTACCTGACCAGAATCCTCACCGAATACTCGCCGCAAGCCAAGGCGCGGCGAGATGAGCGAATGGCGGCCGACCCGATGGTGGTCCGACGGAAAGTTGTCACGCTCATGGGCAACATCAGGATCAATTGGAACTGGACCACCGACCTCATAGGCGGTCTAGGTTTTGTGGCCAATGTGCCTGAGACCATTCCAGGTGGCCAAGACAAGGTCAAAGAGTTGGTTGCGTTCGTCAAGGACTCCAAGACTGCTCAAGGCGTGTTGGGCGGTGTCGGCCCTGTGGCAGTTGTAGCCATCGGTGCACTGGTGGTTGCGCCGCCGCCGCCGCCGAACCAGGAAAACTCTGCATTCGTAGCCGCTTTCGAGCGCTTGAAGAGGGGCCTCATTCGACTGTTCAATGAGTTCAAGGAATGGGCTTCCGGAAAATTGGCTTCGCTACTGGCCTGTCGTTTTACCGATATCGTCAGCTACCTATCTGCAATCCTGAACATCGTTTTTTCCTATGTACTCAAGGAGGCCGTCCCCTTTGTGGGTCCTGCCGCTGACGCAGTCAACAGCATCCACACCCTCGTAAAGACGGCCTGGTCTCAATCGAAGTTGGCGGCAGCAGAGGCCGTCATGGTGGTTCGCGAGGGTGTGTTTGCCGAGGTTGCCAACAGTGTCAAGCGAGGGTTGGTTCGGCGCGAGGCGGTAGCGGCCTGGACCCTGGCCATGAGCGGCATCAAGACCGGCTTGGCCGTGGTGGGCTTGCATGCGTTGGCCGCGGTCATCATCGGCGGCTTCGAATTGGCGGTGAAGATGGTCTTCAACGCACTGGAGAACAGCAACATCAAAAAGTTCACTGAACAGGCATCCGACATGGCCAAACGCGTACTCGGTTTGGAGTCGGGCAGCCCGGTGGTCGTACAAGGTGATGTTGATGAGCCCACCCCCGTTCTGAAGCGGCGCAATGCTGTCTACGACTTGACGACATTGATGGAGCCCGAACTGGAGGTCCCGTCGGACAACTATTCAGCAGGCTTCGCGCCGCCCTTCAAGGCCATTGACTACTCTGTCGACGATTTCCTGGCCGACAAAGGCGGAGCCTTCATTCACTTTGTGAAGGCCGCGACGCAAGCCAGCCCCATCATTGGCGCGATTCTGATGAAGTCCGGCATTTTTTCGGACTACACGACTGCGTTTCACTCCGCCACTGCGCATTCCAGAAATCAGGAAAAAGCGGCTGACGACTACATTGCAATTCTCACTGTCGAAGCGAAGGAAATCTACCGAGCCAGTTCGTTCAAGGTGGACTCCAGTCGCACCACCAACTTCAGCGACGGGCTGACCTACAGCGACAACACATGGTTTCAAGAGTCTTTTGCTAATGTTCGGGCTGCTTGATTTGGGGTGATGCCGTGCGGACAAGAACGAAAGATCCGATGGATTCAAGGCTTGAGCCGCAGTCGATGGGCCAGCCGACTCGTTTCACACTCACAGACCCCGCGTTGATCAGCGAGGTGATCGAACTGGCACTGAGTGATCACGTGACGTTCTCTCAAATCCAGCAGCAGTATGGGCTCAGAGCCGACGAAGTGCAGGACTTGATGCGCCGCCACCTCAAGCGCGGCAGTTATGTGGCTTGGCGCAAACGGGTGCGTTTGTTTTCAGATCGGCGCGAGCGGTACAAGTAGTCAGGTCGCTGACCCCAAAACGGCGAAACCCGCGCAAAGCAAGGCTTCACGCGGGTTTCTGAATGGTGGCCCAGGGCGGAATCGAACCACCGACACGCGGATTTTCAATCCGCTGCTCTACCAACTGAGCTACTTGGCCGAAGCCCTTCAGTATAGCGCAACCCGGGCGCGCCGGCCAACCGGGGCGCCCACCTCAATGCTGCCCACGCTTGGTCCTGCTCAGGTCCACCCCCAGGTGCTTGAGCTTGCGGTACAGGTGGGTGCGCTCCAACCCCGTCTTCTCGGCCACACGGGTCATGCTCCCGTTTTCCTTGGCCAAGTGGTATTCGAAGTAACTCTTCTCGAACGCATCGCGCGCTTCGCGCAGCGGGCGGTCCAAGTCAAAGCTTTGCTGGCTGTTCAGCGCCCCGGGGTTTGAACCCGGGCTTGCCGGCCCATCGCCCTCCGTCGGGTACGCCACCGGCGCACCTTGGCCGGCCCAAGCCATGGGTTCGCCGCCTGCTGCATGGGCCACACCCACGCGCACCGCATGGCCACCGCTCAGGTAGGGGCCACTCGACGCTGTCGAACCGGGCGCCCCGCCAACCCCACCCGGCAAGCCCGCTGTGCCTGCGCCGGGCGTGCCACCCCGCGGGTCGGCCCCGCGGTTGATGCCTTCTTCCACCGCGCGCAACAGTTTTTGCAGCGTCACCGGCTTTTCAAGGAAGGCTGCGGCGCCGAACTTCATGGCCTCCACTGCGGTGTCGATGGTGCCGTGGCCCGACATCATGATCACTGGCATGGTCAGTTGTCCGCTGCTGTTCCATTCCTTGAGCAGCGTGATGCCGTCCACATCGGGCATCCAGATGTCCAGCAGCACCAGGTCGGGCTGAAGTTTTTCCCGCAGCACACGCGCCTGCGCCGCGTCCTCCGCGGCCTCAACGGTGTGGCCCTCATCCGAGAGGATTTCAGTCAGCAGCGCGCGGATGCCGAGTTCGTCGTCGACGACAAGTATGGTGGCCATGGACCTCAGTGCGCCGGCTCGGCCGCCGATGGGGCAGCCGCTGCAGTCGCCAGTTTTGAAAATGATAACGAAACCTGGGCGCCTTGCACCTCGGGTCCGTCCTTTAGTTCATCGCGCCGGTTGCCCAGCCGAATGCGAGCGCCGTGTTCATCGGCAATCTTGCGCACCACTGCCAAACCCAGGCCCGTGCCTTTGGCCTTGGTGGTCACATAGGGCTCAAACGCGCGCTTCATCACCTTGTCGGCAAAGCCCGGTCCGTTGTCCAGAACCTTCAGCCGCACGGCGCGCACCTGCCCATCCTCGTTGCGCGCAGCCTCGGTGGCCACGGTCACGCGGCCGTCGGCCTGGGTTTCCACCGCGTCCAGCGCGTTCTGGATGAGGTTGTGGATCACTTGCCGCAGTTGCGAGGTGTCGCCCATGATCATCGGCAGTGGCGCACCCAGCACCAACTTCAGCCGCCCTTGCTCCAGCATGGCCCCATACAGGGTGGTCACTTCGGCCACCAGTGCGTTGAGGTCCAGCGGTGCCAACTGGGCCGAAGGCAGGCGTGCGTAGTCGCGGAAGTCGTTCACCAGCCTCTGCATGCCCTGCAC
The DNA here is from genome assembly GCA_945878385.1 of Azohydromonas lata NBRC 102462. Taxonomy (GTDB): domain Bacteria; phylum Pseudomonadota; class Gammaproteobacteria; order Burkholderiales; family Burkholderiaceae_C; genus RFTU01. Next base: position 9,494 of record CAMCTE010000076.1, read on the forward strand.
CTGCGCCACGATGGTGGACACCGAACGCGCCAAGAGTTGCTGGTCGGTCCCTTCAAGCTTGGCTTCCAGCTTGTGCTGCAGGCGTTCGGCCGACAGTTGAATCGGTGTCAGGGGGTTCTTGATTTCGTGCGCCAACCGCCGGGCCACCTCGCTCCACGCGGCCGACCGCTGTGCCGATATCACCTCGCTGATGTCGTCGAACACCATCAGCCATTGGTTCAGCGGCAGCCGCGCACCGCGCACCAGCAGGGTCAGCGTGTCCTGGTCGGCCCCCGGGGAGCGCAGTTCGAAGGAATCCTGCCAGTGGTCGCGCTCGCCCAATTCGGGGCTGTCGGCGTGCAGCTCGAAGCGGTTCCAGATGGCTTCTGCGAAATCAAACAGCCCCGGCACCTCGTCCAGTTCATGCCCACGGTACACCGACAAGGGCAGGCGCAGGATGCGCGTGGCCCCGGGGTTCACCGTGTCGATGCGCCGCTGCGCATCGAACACGATCACCCCGGCGCTCAGGCTGTCCAGGATGGTCTGCAGCCGCGTGCGCGCGGTTTCCAACTGCAGCAGGCTCCCGTGCACTTGCGACCGGGCCTGGCGCAGTTGTTCAGTCATTTCGGCAAAGCTGCGGGTCAGGCCTCCCACTTCGTCCTTGGAGGCAAACACCGGCTTGGCGCTCAGGTCGCCCGCGGCCACCTGCCGCATGCCGTCTGCCAGCAGCAGCAGCGGCCTGGCCAACTGCTGTCCCAGCACCGCCGCCAGAATCACGGCCCCCAGCACGGTCAGAATCAGCGACAGCGTGAGCGTGCCGATGTACATCTGCCGCAGCCCGTCGCGCGCCAGGGCCCGCTGTTGATATTCGGTATAGGCCGCCTGCACCGCCAGGGCATTGCGCACCAGTGTGGCCGGCACCGCCTGCACCACCATCAGATAGCGGCTGTCGTCCACCAGGCCCAGGCCCCGCGAGGGCAGGGCGGCCAAAGCCCGCACGCGCACGCGCTCCAGGGCGTCACGCGAAGCGGCCTCGTCGGGCCCACCAATTTCTTCCAACCCTTCCAGCTGGCTCATGGCGCCGGGCTGGCGGGCCTGGCGCAGTTGCGCGGCCGTGGGCCGCTCGGGCAGCGCCACCAGCGACTGCCGGTCGCTTACCGACACCAGCACCTGCCCCTGTGCGCCCAGCAGCGCCAGCTCTCGGGCCTGCAGTTGCTCGCGCAAGCGCTCCAGCATGCGGGCCGAAGGCAGCTCGTCGAGTTCAGCCAAACGCTGCGCCGCCTCGCGCGTGCGACGCCCCGCCTCTGATGCGGTGTCGTCCAGCGTGGTTCTGCCCAACGATAGGCCGGCGTCCAGCGCAATCTGCACCCGTTCATCGAACCAGCTTTCAACGCTGCGCGAGACGAATTGGTAACTCACCAGATACAGCAGCAGGCCTGGTACCACGCCCACCAGCGCGAAGATGCCCGCCAGCTTGGTCAACAGCAGGCTGCCGAACTTGCGGCGTTGCGTGCGCACAGCCAGGCGCACCGCCGCAATCACGATCACCAAGGCCAGCACTCCGGCCACCGCCACATTGATGCGGAACAGCCACAGCACCTGTTGTTCGGTGATGCGTGCCACTTCGCCGGTCAGCGCCAAAACGAAGGCCACCACCAACAACAGGGCGGTGACCACCACCGCAGCCAGGGCCCAGGCCCAGCGAGCCTGTTTGCTCATGTTGCCCTCAGGCCTCCAGCCTCAGGGTGCGCTCCACCCCCAGGCTCCACTCCGAGCCCGACCCCAGCCCGAACTGCATGGGCCGCGGCAACTGCGTGGTGTCCA
>CAMCTE010000077.1 GCA_945878385.1 Azohydromonas lata NBRC 102462
CTGTATAAACATACAGTATTCAGTCGTGCACCATGCTCACTCATCGGCCCCCCTTCAGCCCGGTCGTCGCCGACCTGGCAGCCCCTCCCGCATCGGTCGGCGCGCGCGCGCCGCACCGCCGCCTGCGCGCCTGTGATCTGCCTGCAGCGCCCTCCAGGCCGGCCATGGACCCTGCCGCGTTGCCAGGCGTCTGGCGTGCGGATGCCTGCGCTGAACCTGCGGATGCCTGGCCCACCGGCCATGCGGCCCTGGACGCGCAACTCCCCGGCGGTGGCTGGCCCGCCGGGGGCTTGGTCGAACTGTTGTGCGCCCAGCCCGGGCTTTACGAGGGGGCACTGCTGGCGCCCCATTGGGCCCACATCACACAGGCACAACCGGCCGGGCGCCTGGCCTGGGTGATGTTGGGGCACAGCCCTTGGCGTGTGCATGCCCCCGGGCTCGCCCGCCTGGGCCTTCAAGCCCAGCAGCTCTTGTGCCTTCAGCCGGCCACCGAGGCCGACGCCGCCTGGGCAGTGGAGCAGATGCTGCACAGCAGCGGCATTACCGGCATCTGGTGGCTCACCCGCCATGCCCAATCCCAGCACCTGCGCCGCCTGCAGTGGGCCGCGCAGTCCCGCGGCATCCCCCTGTTCGCATCACGCCCCCTTTCCAGCCGGGCAGACCCCTCGCCCGCCCCATTGCGGCTGCACCTGCAGGCCGGGCCCCACCAGGCCCTGAGGGTGCACATCCTCAAGCGCCAAGGGCCGCGGCATGAACAGCCGATGGACCTGCCCTGCACCATCCCGCTGCATTTGCTGCCTCGCTCAGTTCCCGCCCCCACGCTCTCCCATCTTCCAGAAATGCCTCGGGTGTCGCCCCAGCCGCCTGACCAGTCCATCCGCGAACCCGCAGTCCAGTCGAACATCAACTCCCCGCAGCAACCGAATCATGTGGTGGATCGCCCTGTACCTACCCCAGTGGCCGCTTGAAGCCTTGGGGGCACCGGCGCCGGACGCGGTGGAGGAAAACGGGTGCATCGTGTGCCTGAACGCCGCCAGTGCCGAGGCCGGCGTGCGCACGGGCATGAGCGTGCCGGCCGCCGAAGCTCGCTTGCCTGGCCTCAAGGTGCGTGCCCGACAAGCCGACCGCGAAGCCCAGGCCTTGCGCGCATTGGCGCTGACCGCCCTGCGCTTCAGCCCTCACCTGTGTCTGAGGCCCGATGGTTTTTTGATCGAGGTACAGGCCAGCCTGCGCCTGTTCGGCGGCCCCGTGCCACTGTGGCAGCAGCTTCATCGCGCAGTACAGTCATTTAAAGTCAGCGCTCACTTGGCTGCGGCGCCTTTCCCTGAAGCTGCCTGGCTGCTTGCCCGTGTGCGCGGCCCCTGGCGCGAACAGGCTCAGCGGCTGCGGCAGGTGGCCGGCCCCATGATGGGGGTGGCCCAAAGCCGCCAGGCGAAGGCGGTGCGCTTGGTGCTGGACGCCCTGCCCCTGCCCCTGGTCATGCAGGCTTGGGGGGCCCCGCCCGCTGCCCAACAGCTGCTCAACGGGCTGGGGGTGGCCACTTTGGGCGAATGCCAGGCTCTGCCGAGGGCAGGGCTGCAACGCCGCTTGGGCGCCCACTGGGTCAACTGCCTGGACCGCGCCTATGGCCAGGCCCCAGACCCCCGCCCTTTCTGGGCACCCCCTTTGGCCTTCGATGAACGCCTGGAACTGCCCGAGCGCAGCACCGACGCCGAACTCATCGCCCAAGCCCTGCAGCATCTCCTGCAAGCCTTGGAGGGTTGGCTGGTGGCCCAGGGGCGTCTGGCCCAGGTGCTGGCCTTGCATCTGCTGCACGAAGCCCGCCGTGGTGAAACCATGCCCGATACCGTGCACCCCTTGCGCCTGGCTGCCCCCGAACGCCAGGCGGCTGCGCTGCAGCGCCTGTGGGCCGAGCGGCTTGGGCGCCATCCTCTGGCTTCACCCGTGGTGGCACTGCGCTTGGTGCTGCAAGCCAGTGAAGCGCCCCAGACCCAGGAGCTGCAAAAAGCATTGGAGGTGGCCTGTGTGCGCCAACCCGGCACCCAAGACCCCGCCGACACGCGCCAAGCCCTGGCCCGTTTGCTGGACCGGCTGCAGGCCCGACTTGGACACCAGGCCGTGCAGGGCTTGTATTGCGAAGACGACCACCGCCCTGAGCGGGCCAGCCGCATCGTGGCCTTGACCGACGACGAGGCCCGCCGGTTCATTCAGCATAGGCCGCCGTCAGAGTTTCCCGGCTCCGGCATGACGCCTGGCCCCATGCCCATGCCCATGCCCATGCCCATGCCCACACCCGAGCTTGAGCCCCCACAGCACGCACAGGGCCAGCCCCAACAGCCGCTTTGGTTGCTGCCCACACCCGAACCCTTGGCCGAGCGCCAGGGGCAGCCCCTTCACCGCGGCATGCCCTTGATGTTGCGCACCCGCCCAGAGCGCATCGAAGCCGGTTGGTTCGACGCAGACCCGGTGTGCCGGGACTATCAGGTGGCCGAAGCCTCCGACCACCGCCTGTGCTGGGTATTTCGTGAGCGCCGCGGTGCTGAACAGGGCTGGTACCTGCACGGCTGGTTCAATTGAAGGCCGCTGTCTGGCGGCATTCCGGCCTTCGGCCGGTACGCACCAGTTTCAATCTGCTTCAAAAGGCTTCAAAGGCTTCAACCCGCCTCCCCCGGCTGAGGCCCCTCATACCCCCCAATGATCAGCAGGTCCACTTCCGAAACCGGCCTGCGCAATGCAATGGCGGCCTGGTAGCCCGGTGAATGCCAGCAAGCCCGTGCGGCCTCCACCGATGGAAATTCGATCACCACATGGCGCGCCCGGCTCGCGCCCTCCACTGCCTCAAATGGCCCGCCCCGCACCAGGAAGCGCGCGCCGTATTCCTTCAGCGGCGCCGCATTGGCCTGGACATAGACCTTGTATTGCTCCACATCGTGCACATCGCCATGGACGATCCAGTAGCCCTTTGGGCCTTGAGAGTTCGCGTTGCTCATGTTCGATTCCTGATGATTGAATAAACAGGTGATCCGGTCATCCCGCCGGGCATGCCTGCGTCCGTGCATCGGGCCAGGTGGCCCAAGGCAGGAAGCCCAAAGCCGCCATTCGGGCGGTCAGTTCCGCCAGGGCCACCGGGCCGGCTGCGGCCGCGCTCACATCGGCAACCATCAATTCGCCCGATTCGGCACCGCACAGCGTGATGCGGGCCCGACCATCCCCGCCACAGCCCAATACCTGCACCCGAACGCCTGCGGCCTCAAGCAGGGCTTGTGCTTTCTGCCGGTCCGCCGCGGTCACCCGGGGTGCATCGCACTGCAGCGCCCCGGTGGGCTTGGCAAAGCGCAGCGTTTCAGCGCCGCTGCCCAAGGCCAGCCCCGAGCCGCCACCGCAGGCACCCAGGGCCATCGCGCCGCAGGTCAGCCAGGCCGAGCTCCAAGGTTTTCGAGGGGCGTTCAATGGATGGGTCATCGTCCAGTGGGGGTCACGATCTCAAGCGGTCGGGTTCAAGGGCTTCACAAGCCGCCCACTGTGCCATCAGCGTATCCACCATGGTCGCAGCAGGAACAGCGCGGCACCCCTGGGGGAACTGCCCGCTCCATAAAGGTGAGAAATCATCTTGCCCGGCCGCCTCTGCTTGGCTGCGCAGCAGGGCGAGCCCGGCGCCGGCCAAGGGAAATGCCGGCGCAACCGGTGTCATGGGGTCGAGTTCGCGCATCAACCGGTTCACCAACCCCCTTGCGGGGCGCCCCGTGAACAGGCGCGTCAACGCGGTGGTGCCATGCACTTGCGCCTCCAAAGCACGGCAGTTGGAGGGCTGCGCCACCAGCTGTGCCGCGCGCGACAGCGCCCGGCGGTGCAGCGGCGGCGTCTTGGCCTCGTCGCACAACAGAAAGGCCGTGCCCACCTGAACCGCATCGGCACCACAGCCCCGTGCGGCAGCCACCGCATCGGCGCTGCCCAAACCACCGGCGGCCACCAGCGGCAGCCCCAGAGCTGCACGCAAGGCCGGCAACAGATGCTGCAGCGGCAGTTGACCGGTCAGGTCATGGTCAGGCCGCAGAAAGTGGCCCCGGTGCCCACCGGCCTCCAAACCCTGCGCGATGACCGCGTCCACGCCGCGGGCCTGCAGCCATAGGGCCTCGTCGACCGTGGTGGCCGAACTCATCACCACAGCACCCCATGCCTTGACCCGATCCAAGAGTTCAGGCGCAGGCAGCCCGAAGTGAAAGCTCACTACGGGCGGACGCGCCGCGGCCAGTACATCGGCCAGCTCCGAATGGAAGGGTTGACGCTGCGGCGCCGCCGCCGGCTGGGAGAGGTCCACCCCCCACTGCGCGCCATAGGGGGCCAGCATTTGGCGCCAGGCGGCTTCCCGTTGGGCGTCTGGCGTGGGCGGTGCATGACAGAAGAAGTTGACGCTGTAGGGCAGTCCATCGGCGCCCAAGTCTCGGTTCAACCTTTGCAATTCGCGGTCCAGCCCGGCGGCATCCAGCATGGCCGCCGGCAATGAGCCCAGAGCGCCGGCGCGCGATACCGCCACGGCCAGAGCACTGTCCTGCACCCCGGCCATGGGGGCCTGGATGAGTGGGTGCCGCAGGCGGGCCAACAGGGAAGACCAAGGGGACAAGAACAGGCCTCAGTTGGTGTGGGGGTGGTGTGGGCGGGTGGTGCGCAAATCAGGTCCGATTCTGACGGATGACCTGTTGCTGACCAACACCCCCAGGGGTGACCCTTGCGGGCCACACCTCAGAGGGTTTCGATACTGTATAAATCATCAGTATGCTGCCTCCCTATGCCGAACTTCACTGCCGCAGCAATTTCAGCTTCCTCACTGGGGCCTCGCACCCGGAGGAACTGCTGGCGCGCGCCGCACAGCTGGGTTACGAAGCTCTGGCCCTTACCGATGAATGCTCGGTGGCCGGCGTCGTTCGCGCCCATGAAGAACTCAAGCGCCTGCGCACACGGCCAGGCACCGCGGGTATGCCGCCCATCCGGCTGCTCCTGGGCACTCATCTGGAAGTCGAACCTTTCGACGCCCAGGCCACCCAAGCAGCCGGCCCGCCCCCGCTGCTCAGCTTTCACCACGCGCCGCCGCCGGAAGTGCTTGCACACGGCTTGCGCGTGGTCGTACTCGCCCACAATCGCCAGGGTTGGGGCCACCTGTGCGAACTCATCACCCAGGCCCGCAGCCGCGCGCCCAAGGGCCACTATTGCGCTTGGCCACAAGACCTGTTGCAGCAAGAAGCGCTGTGCCACTGCACCGTGCTGCTCATCCCCCGGCGCGAAGACAACGCGGCCACCCTACTGGCCCAGGCCCGCTGGTGCACTCAAGTCTTCAGCCTACGCGCGGCCATCGCGCTCGAGCGCCTGCTTTGGGCCGACGATTCGCTGCTCGCGGAACGGGTGCTGGCCGTGGTGAACCAATTGCAGCGAGAAGGCCTGGCGCTGCCCATCGCCGCTGCAGGCGATGTGCTCATGCACCGAAGGTCCCGCAAACCGGTGCAGGACACCCTCACCGCCATCCGCCTGCGCCGCCCCTTGGCCCACTGCGGCACCGCCCTGGCCCGCAATGCCGAACAGCACCTTCGTTCGCGACTGCAGTTGGGTCAGCTCTACCGCTCCGAATGGTTGCAGGCCACGGTCGACATCGCAAACCGCTGCACCTTCAGCCTGGATGAACTGCGCTACGAATACCCGGCCGAACTGGTGCCCGCGGGCCTCAGCCCCATCCAACACTTGCGCGCGCTCACCGCACAAGGCGCACGCCAGCGTCATCCTGGCGGCGTACCGTCCAGCGTGCAGGCCCAGCTCGAGCGCGAGTTCGAACTCATCGAAGCCCTGCGCTACGAACCTTTCTTCCTCACGGTTCATGATGTGGTGCGCTTCGCGCGCAACCGCGGCATCCTGTGCCAGGGGCGCGGCTCGGCGGCCAATTCCGCCGTGTGTTGGTGTCTGGGAATCACCGAAGTCGACCCTACCCAAACCACCTTGCTGTTCGAGCGCTTCATTTCCCGGGAACGGGCCGAGCCACCCGACATCGATGTCGACTTCGAACACGAGCGGCGCGAAGAGGTCATCCAGTACATCTACGCGAAGTATGGTGAGCGCCGCTGCGCGCTGGCCGCAGCCGTCACCGCCTACCGCACCCGGGGTGCTGTGCGCGATGTCGGCTTCGCCTTGGGCCTGGACGAATCCATCCTCGACAAGGTGGCCCGCTCGGTGCACGGCTTCGACGACCCCGACCGCCTGCTGCGCAGCCTGGGTGAACTGGGGCTGGACGCGCAGGCACCCCTCATGCAGCGCTGGCTGCAGTTGGTGCAGGCGCTGCACCGCTTCCCGCGCCATCTGTCGCAGCACACCGGCGGCTTCGTGATTGCCGCTGGGCAACTCTCCAGCCTCGTGCCCATCGAACCGGCGTCCATGGAAAACCGGCGCGTCATTCAATGGGACAAGGACGACCTGGAGTCGCTGGGGCTGCTGAAGGTGGATGTGCTGGCCCTGGGCATGCTCACCGTCATCCGCAAGACGCTGGAATTCATGACCCATTGGCATGGGTGGCTCGAACACGCGCCGCGCCACCGCCGCGCCGATGAAGCCGAGCCTTGGTGCGTGCAGGACATCCCCCGCGAAGACCCGGCCACCTTTGCCATGGCCACCCGCGCCGACACAGTGGGCGTCTTTCAGATCGAAAGCCGCGCACAGCAAAGCATGCTGCCGCGCCTGAAACCGCGCACCTTCTACGATTTCGTGGTGCAGGTGGCCATCGTGCGGCCCGGCCCCATTCAAGGCGGCATGGTGCACCCCTACCTGGAACGCCGTGCGCTGCGTGAGCGGGGTGAACTGCCGCCGTCACCCTACCCCGCGCTCGACGCGGCTTTGGGGCGCACCCTGGGCGTGCCCATTTTCCAGGAACAGGTGATGCAGATCTGCGTCATCGCGGCGGGCTTCACCCCCGGCGAGGCCGATGGCCTGCGCCGTTCAATGGCGGCCTGGCGCAAGAAGGGTGAGTTGCATGTGTTCCACGATCGCATCGTGCAGGGCATGGTGCAGCGCGGCTATCCGCAGGATTTCGCGCAAGCCATCTTCCGACAGATCGAAGGCTTCGGCGAATACGGATTCCCTGAAAGCCACGCCTACAGCTTCGCGTTGCTGACCTATCTCAGCGCTTGGATGAAGTGCCACGAGCCCGAGTCCTTCCTGGCGGCGCTGCTCAATTCCCAGCCCATGGGCTTTTATGCCCCTTCACAACTGGTGCAGGACGCGCGCCGCCATGGCGTGCAGGTGCTGCCGGTGGACGTATGCCACAGCGACTGGAACTGCACGCTGGAGCGAGCCGGGCCCGCATCGGCAAAGGACGGCTCAGCTGCTGCCCCCACGCCAGTGCGCCCCGCCGTGCGCCTGGGCCTGCGCATGGTCAGCGGCCTGGCCCAGGCGCTGGCCCTGCGCTTGGTACAGGCCCGCCAAGAGGCCCCGTTTGCCGATGTCCATGACTTGGCCTCCCGCGCGCATCTGTCGGCCGCCGACCTGCAGCGCCTGGCCGCCGCCGACGCCCTGCAGGGTTTGGCCGGCCACCGCCGGCAGCAGCTGTGGCAGGCCAGCGGTGTGCAGCGCGCATCGGGCATGGCCACTGCCGCCACCGCAGACCTCTTCGAGCATCTTCCTTCCCCGGAAACTCAGGTGCCCGAACTGGCCCCCAGCCCCGAAGGTCAGGCCGTCACCCTGGACTACGCCAGCACCGGTTTGAGCCTGCGCCGCCACCCGCTGGCCCTGATGCGCCCGCGGCTGCACCAGCGCGGCTGGCGCAGCGCGCTCGAACTGCAGGCCTTGCCCGACGGACGGCGGGCCTGGGCCTGTGGTTTGGTCACCATGCGGCAGCAGCCGGCCACGGCCAAGGGCACTACCTTCATCACCCTGGAAGACGAAACCGGCTGCATCAATGTCATCGTGTGGCGGCATATCCGTGAAGCGCAGCGACAGGTGGTGCTCAATGCGCGCCTGTTGGCGGTGGTGGGCCAGTGGCAGAACCGTCAGGGGGTGACGCACCTGGTGGCCCGGCGCCTTTTGGATGTATCGCCCTGGTTGGGCGAGCTGGGTCGGGTCACGGCTTCGCGGGACTTTCGGTGAGTGCCTGGGTCCTCCACCCAAACTACCCCCATTCGGGGGATCGACATGGCCTGGGCGATCTCTTACCTTCTGTTGGTATTCAAGGTCTACCGAGTCCCCCGGTCCACGCATGCCAGCACGGATGCCCGCCAGCCCCCAGCGGTGTTCCCTATCCGATGCCCACGCCAACCACTTTCCCGCATTCGCCGCTGCAGCCCAAGCAGCCCTCGGCTGAAGATCGCCTGCAACTCATGAACACCCGCGCCGCACGCGCAGTGTTCGGCATCAGTTCAGTGGTGGCCGCCGTCGGGGCGCTGTTGTTGGCTTGGACCTACACCCTGGGGTACCCCGACGTCGCCGCATCGGCTGTCTTGTGGCTGTGCTTTGCCACACTCTCGGCGGGTTTGTGCCTGTTGCCGCCTTCCGCGGTGGCACGCGGCGGCCTCACCTGGTTTCTTGCCGCCGGCACCACGGCCTTGCTCGTCAACAGCATCTTGCGCGCCCAAGGGGTGCACACGGTGGGCCTGATCTTTCTGCCCATGCTGCTGCTGCTGGCTGCGCTGCTCACTCGGCCACAGCATGCGCTGCTGCTCACGCTGTGGTCAGCCGCCGGTCTTTTTGTCGTGTACCACGGGCAGCCCTTGGGCCTATGGAGGGTCGACGTCCCCCAATCCAACGACCTGGTTCATTTGGCAGGACTGCTGTTGTCATGTGCCATGGCGCTGCTGGTGGGCCTGTTTGCCGCCATGCGTTTTGCGCAGGCCGCGCGCCTGAGCACCCAACATGAACTGCGCTACCGCGACCTGTTCGACCGCATCCCCTCGGCCGTGGTGCTCCATGACCATGGCGTGGTGTTGGATGCCAACCGTGCGGCCTTACAAGTCGTTGGCGAAACCCGGCGCGACGCGCTCATCGGGCGTGACATACGCGACTACGTCGCCAACGATGCCCAGCGCGACCAGTTCACGGGCCGAATGGAAGACCTCTACAGCGGCCGCGCAGGCGACACGCTGCCCGTGGCCGACGTGTCGATGCGCCGAAGCGACGGTCACCTCACCCAGGTGCGTGCCACCACCACTTTGCTGCGTGAGGCCGGGCCTGATGGGCTCGCGGGGCTGCTGGCCGGCACCTCGCACGCGCGGCGCCCCTTGTTCTTGAGCTTCATGCTCGACGACAGTCAGCGCTTCATGGCCCAGGCCGAAACCGCGCGCGTGCGCGCTTTGTTGGAAGCGGTGCTTTCCCACAGCCCCTACGCCTTCCTTCTCAGCCGCCGCAAGGACGGCCTGTTGGTCGAATGCAATGCCGCACTGGAGCAGTTGGTCGGCCGCAGCCGCGCCGACTTGTTGGTCAAGTCATCTCTCGATCTCGGTATCTGGCCCAAGGCCGAAGACCGCAGCCGTTTCATTGCCTCGCTGGAGGAAGGAAACGGGGCTGCGCCGGAGCAGCTGTTGCGCTTGGTACGGGCCGACGGTCAATACCGCCTGGTCAAGGGAACAGGCGCGCTGCTCACCTTCGACAGCGAACAGTATGTGCTGATGATCGGGCGCGATGTCACCGAGTCCATGCGCCGCGAAGCCGAGCAGCAAACGGCGCTGCAGAACGCGCCCGTGGGGGTGGCCACCACCCTGGGTGACCAGGTGGTCTCCGCCAATCCCCGACTTCATGAAATATTCGGGCTGCCTGCTGGCCGCATGTTGGGCATGCGCACCCGGGAACTGTGGGTAGACAAGCCCCGCCACGACCAGTTGGAGCGGCAGGTGCTCAAAGACCTGTCCGAAAAAGGCCACACCCGCTTCGAGCAGGACTTCGCGCTGGCCGATCGCCGCATCACCGTGCGGGTCAGCGGCAGCGTGCTGCGTGAGGAAGGCCGAAGCCCTCACACAGTGGTGTGGGTCACCGAGGACATCACCCAAGACCGCCAGACCGAACAGGCCCTGCAAGCCGCCGCCCAGGCGGCCAATGCCGCCAGCCTGGCCAAAAGCGCCTTCCTGGCCAACATGAGCCACGAGCTGCGCACGCCGCTCAACGGCATCCTCGGCCTGCTGGACTTGGCCCTTGAATCTGACCGCGGGCCCGATGTGCAGCGACACCAGGTGGAACTGGCACGCGAGAGTTCCCGTGTGCTGGCCGACCTGCTCAATGATGTGCTCGACCTCTCCAAGATCGAGGCCGGGCGGCTCGAAATCGAAGCGGCTCCGTTTGACCTGAAGGCCCTGCTCGATTCGGTGCGCACGGTGCACGGGGTGCTGGCTGAAAGCCGGGGTCTGAAGCTGCGCTTCGAGGTGGACCTGGGCTCTGGCACCTCGCCCTGGGTCTACGGCGACGCCGTCCGAGTCCGCCAGATTTTCAACAACTACCTCTCCAACGCCCTGAAGTTCACCCCGCGCGGTGAAGTGGTGGTGCGTGTGGCCCGGCTCCCGGGCGAGGCGGCAAACAACATACGGCTGGAGGTTCGTGACGCCGGCCCCGGTATCCCGCCCGCGGTGCAGGCCCGCCTGTTCCAGCCCTTCGAGCAGGGCGACGCTACGGCCGCGCGCCGGCATGGGGGTACGGGCCTGGGCCTGGCCATCTGCCGAGAATTGGCCGCGCTCATGGGTGGGTGCGTGGGCGTGGAAAGCCAGGTGGGCCAGGGCTCGCTCTTCTGGGCCGAACTCCCCCTGCCGCCCACCGCCCCGGTTCCTGCGGCCACCGCGTCGCAACCCATCGAGATTCACTTGAACGGCTTGCGCGTGCTGGTGGCCGAAGACAACCCGGTGAACATGCTCATCACCACCGCCATGCTGGAACGAGCCGGTGCGCGGGTCAGCGGCGTGTCCGACGGGCAGTCGGCACTGCATGCGGTGCTGAAGGCCGATGCCGTGCAAGACCCCTACGGCCTGCTCCTGATGGACATTCAAATGCCCGGCATGGACGGCCTCCAAGCCACCCAGGCCCTGCGGCTGACCCATCCCACCGAACGCCTGCCCATCATTGCGCTGACCGCCGGCGCCCTGCAAACCGAGCGAGACGCCGCGCTCCAGGCGGGCATGGACGACTTCATCACCAAGCCGGTGGACCGCGCCAGCCTGCTGTCCTGCGTGCGGCGCCACGGCCGGTTCTCCAGCAAGCCGCTCGCGGTCTGTTAGCCTTGCGGTTTGAATCGGCGCGCCTGCAGGCCGCCGTTGCCTGCAACACGCTTCACA
>CAMCTE010000078.1 GCA_945878385.1 Azohydromonas lata NBRC 102462
CCCAAACCCCAAACCCCAAACGCCAACCGCGGCCGCCGCAAGCCCACACCCGGAAAACCCTGGTGCCACACCCAAACCACACTTCCTACATTACGAGCTTCACCCAAACCCAGGAGCCTCCACGATGCTTCGCCGCCTCTTCACCGCCGCCCTGGCCACCAGCGCTGTTGCCCTGAGCGCCACGGCAGCCGCCCAAACCAAGTGGGACCTCCCCGCCGCCTACCCCGCCACCAACTTCCACTCGGTCAACCTCACTCAGTTCGCTGCCGATGTGGACCGGCTCAGCGGCGGCAAGCTCAAGATCACCGTGCACGCCAATGCCTCCCTGTTCAAGGCACCTGAAATCAAGCGTGCCGTGCAAGGTGGTCAGGCCCAGGCCGGCGAAATCCTGCTCGTGAACTTCCAAAACGAATGGCAGCCCTTCGGCGCCGACGGCCTGCCCTTTCTGGCCGACAGCTACGACGAAGGCATGAAGCTCTACCGGGCGCAAAAGCCGCTGCTGGACAAGAAGCTGGCCGAGCAGGGCATGATGCTGCTGTATTCGGTGGCATGGCCGCCCCAGGGCATCTACAGCAAGAAGCCGCTCAACAGCGCGGCCGACCTCAAGGGCATCAAGTGGCGCGCCTACAGCCCCTCCACCTCACGCATCGCCGAATTGGTGGGCGCTCAACCCGTCACCGTGCAGGCCGCTGAGTTGTCGCAGGCCCTGGCCACTGGGGTCGTGGAGTCCACCATGACCTCCGGCGCCACTGGCGTGGACAGCAAGCTCTTCGAGCACCTCAAGTTTTACTACGATGTGCAGGCCTGGCTGCCCAAGAACGCAGTGATCGCCAACCGCAAGGCCTTCGAGGCCCTGGACAAGGCCACGCAGGATGCGGTGATGAAGGCTGCGGCCGACGCGGAAGCGCGTGGCTGGACGGAGTCGCGCAAGGTCAATACCAGCACGCTGGAAGTTCTCAAGGCCAACGGCATGACGGTCACGCCACCCTCGGCTGCGCTGAAGGCCGACCTGAAGAAGGTGGGCGACACCATGGTCAAGGAGTGGCTGGACAAGGCCGGCGCGGAAGGCAAGGCCATCGTTGACGCCTACAGCCGGCCCTGAGCAATTTTTGAAATCTCGCGGCTGAGCCCGCGCGCCTGCACACTTGCGCGCAGCCAGCCGCACTTCCCGCCTTCACCTTGCGCCGCACACTCGACGCCCTCTACGAAGTTTCTGCCTGGCTGGCTGCGGCCTGCATGGTGGGGCTGCTCATCATGGTGCTGCTGTCCATCGGCAGCCGCGAACTGGGCTTTCATGTGCGGGGCACCGATGCCTATGCCGGCTACCTGATGGCCGGCTCAGCCTTCCTGGCCCTGGCCCATACGCTGAAGAGGGGTGAACACATCCGCGTGACGCTGGTGCTGCAAGCCTTGCGGCCCGGCCCGCGGCGTTTCATGGAAATCTGGAGCCTGAGTGCCGGCGCCCTGTTGGCCACACTGCTGGCCTTCTACAGCGTGCGGCTGGCCTGGCAGTCCCATGTCTTTCACGACATTTCCACCGGCAACGACGCCACACCGCTGTGGATTCCACAGATCGCCATGGCCCTGGGCGCAACCGTATTTGCCGTGGCCATGGTCGATGAATGGGTGATGGAATTGCGCGGGCAACGCGTGGCAGCGGCATCGGCTGAAGCCATGCGCAACGAATGAGGCCGAGCCGATGAGCGACCTGGCCATCACGGCGCTCCTCATCCTGAGCCTGTTCCTGATCTTGGGCTCGGGCGTGTGGATCGGCCTGACGCTTTCGGGCGTGGCCTGGATCGGCATGCAACTGATGTCCTCTCGCCCGGCGGGCGACGCCATGGCCGTCACCATCTGGGGCTCCTCGTCCAGTTGGACCCTCACCGCCCTGCCCCTGTTCGTCTGGATGGGCGAAATCCTCTTTCGAACCCGGCTGAGCCAGGACATGTTCCGCGGGCTGGCACCTTGGATGCAAGCCCTGCCCGGGCGGCTGCTGCACACGAACGTAGTGGGCTGCGCCATCTTTGCAGCCGTGTCGGGCTCGAGTGCAGCCACCTGCGCCACGATCGGCAAGATGACCCTGCCGGAACTGCAAAAGCGCGGCTACCCGAACGATATGGTCATCGGCACCCTGGCGGGCTCGGGCACGCTGGGCCTGTTGATACCGCCCTCGATCATCATGATCGTCTACGGCGTGGCCGCGGATGTGTCCATCGCCAAGCTCTTCATCGCGGGCGTCATTCCCGGCATCCTGCTGGCCTTGCTGTTCTCGGGCTACATCGCCCTGTGGGCCCTGCGCCACCCTGATCAAATCCCACCGCGCGACCCACCCATGAGCTTGGTGGCCAAGCTGCGCGAATCCAGCAGCCTGATCCCTGTGGTGCTGTTGATCGTGGCGGTGCTGGGCTCCATCTACAGCGGCATCGCCACCGCCACCGAGGCCGCGGCCGTGGGCGTGCTGGGTTCGCTGGTGCTGTCGGCCGCGCAGGGCTCGATGAACTGGGGCATCTTTCGCGACTCGCTCATGGGTGCTACACGCCTGTATTGCATGATCGCGCTCATACTGGCCGGTGCTTCGTTCCTCACCTTGTCGATGGGCTACATCGGCTTGCCGCGCCACTTGGCCGAGTGGATTTCCTCGCTAGGCCTCACGCCCTTCCTGCTGATGCTGGCCCTGATGGCCTTCTTCATCATCCTGGGCTGCTTCCTGGACGGCATTTCCATGGTGGTGCTTACGATGGGCGTGCTGATGCCCACCGTACTCAAGGCCGGCATCGACCCCATCTGGTTCGGCATCTTCATCGTGCTGGTGGTGGAGATGGCGCAGATCACGCCACCTGTGGGCTTCAACCTGTTCGTACTGCAGGGCATGACCGGGCGCGAATTGCCCTACTTGGCGCGGGTGTCGCTGCCGATGTTCTTCCTGATGATCGGCGCGGTGCTCTTGATCTGGTTCGTGCCTGGCCTCGTGACCTGGTTGCCCTCGCAGATGAAACTCTGAACGGGCGCTTCAGCGCAACGACAGCCAAATTTCGTTCTTGCGCATGAACCACGGCACCCAGGGGCCGTTGTAGCGGGCGTACACCGGCTCTCCTTCAGTCTGCAAGCCAGCCGCTTGCGCGGCGCTGCGCAACTTGGTCAGATGCTCTTCGTAGTTGGCCTGCGTCCAGGTGCCCGAATAGGTGATGGCCACCACCCGCTGCTCAGCCACCGGCTTCAATTGCACGCGAGGGTCCATCGGCTCGGGCAGCGTTTCCATCGTGAAGGACGAGGGCATCATGAACTGCACCACGTAGCCCTGCCCGCCCGCCACGGCCGCTTGGGCCACCGGCGCCGTCATGGCAATCTTCACCGGCTCAGCCGTCTGCGTCACCGGTGCGGTCATGGCAATCTTGCGGTCACCCTTGTTCTTGCCAAAGATGTAGCCCCCCAGGAACGCGAAACCCTGGTTGCCTGCTTGCTCGGCCGGGCCGGGCACCACCACCTCGGCCACGATGTAGGGCTCGTAGCGGCGCACCTCGATGCTGTCGGCCGCCAGCACCTGCTCCACGCGGTAGCGCGGTTGTTCGATGGCGTGTGCCGGTGCGGCGGCGGTGATGGCGCTGGCGGCCATGGCGGCGGCCACGGCGGTGGCAGGCAGTGCGCGAGGGTTCATGTTCGGGCTCACAAGGCAGTAGGTTTGCACACTGTGTGCCCCGCCGCTGCAGCCTGCACGGCTGCCGATCTATGCCCCTTGGTGCGGGCAGGCTATGTGGGCGCCGGCATCAAAGGCCACACTAACCACATGGTTTATGTAGCATGAATGCTATGTAGCATTCATACTATCTCCATGGGACGGCAAAAAGAAGAACCCCTGTTCAACCGCATCGAGCAGGCCCGCGTGGCACGCGGACTGTCGCGCCAGCAACTGGCCGAAGCGGTGGGGGTGCACTATCAGACCATCGGCTACCTCGAACGCGGCGAGTACAGCCCGAGCCTGACGCTGGCGCTGCGCCTGGCCGAGGTACTGGGGCATGGTGTGCAAGACCTCTTTTCCATCCAGCCGTTCCAGAAGAACTGAGAGGACACAAGATGAGCGAACGCAAACCCCGCCGATTTTTTTGGTTTGAGGGCGTGACCCGAGATGAGGTGGAACGCAGCCTCACCGACACCACACCCACACGCCTGCGCCAGCAGGGGCCGCGCAGGCAACTGGTGTGGGCCGCAGCACTCGTCATCGCAGCACTGGCGCTGACGATCTTCATCCCGCAGGAAAAGATTCGCACATATACCGAGATGGCCCTGCTGGTGGCCACTCTTCTGCTCTATTTCCAGTTGCGCAAGTCGGTGCGGCATGTGTCCGACGCCCCGAACGAAATGCTCGACGAGCGTCAAGTCCCCATCCGCGACGCAGCCTACACCGTGGCCTATCGCACCCTGGTGACCGTCGGGGTCGTATACGGTGGGCTCTTGATGTTGGTTTCCCCGGGCAGGGTGCTGGCCGAACTGGTGACTCCGAACTACTGGTGGACCCTTCTCTTCTCGTTCCTGATGACCTGCGCCTGCCTGCCCGCCATGGTGCTGGCCTGGAACATGCCCAGCGAGCCGCAGGACTAAGCGCCGGGTGATCCGGCGGGTCGGCGATCCGGCGGATGGCTCGTTACCGCACGCTGGTTAGCCGTAGACCGCTCTGCATGAACACGATCGTCGCATCAATCTGTACTTTTGAGCCTCAGGGCACCTCAATGCGCGCACGAGATGTTTTCGGTGCTCAGCGACCCAGCCATCTGCGAGTTCGAGAACGAACCGCCAGTTGATCTTGACTGGTTGACGAGGCGCTTTGAGCGTCATGAAAGCCGCGCCTCACTGACCTGCCAGGTTTCTGCAGACCATCACCATGTGGTCTTTGGCTTCGTACGCTGCGGGGCGTTTGGCAACTACCAGCCCGACCCGCACAGCGTCTTCATGACAGTTGAATTCATGCCCTCAGCAACCGCCCCGTGAACACCGGCCCCGCGTAGCCCGGAAACACCTGCGCCAACGCAGCATCACCCAAACCCAGGTGCTGCTGCACGATAGGCGCCAACACCGCGCGGAAGTCGGTGGTCACGGCCAAATCTCGGCCATCGACCAGCGCTGAAGCCTCCAGCCCCGGCCATTCGCCCAGCACCTGACCGCCGGCCACCGGGCCACCCATCAGCCACATGACATTGCCGCGGCCGTGGTCGGTGCCGCCAGTGCCGTTCTGCCGCACCGTGCGGCCGAATTCGCTGAGCACCACGATGACGGTGTCGCGGAAGGCGTCGCCCAAGCCTTGTGCCAATGCCTCCAGCCCTTCCCCCAGGCTGCCCAAGCGGTTGGCCAATTGCCCGCGCGCGCCGCCCTGGTTCACATGCGTGTCCCAACCACCCACCGAGGTGAAGGCCAACTGGGTATGCGGGTCGGCCTGAATCAACTGCCCCAGGCGCAAGGCATCGGCCGCGAAGCCCCGCGCAGTGGGCGCGCCCGCGTCAGCACTGGGGTCGCGGCTGCGGCCGTTGTCCATGCCGGCACCCATTTCGCGTTCGCCGCGTGGCCCGCGCTCGGCAGCGGCCATGCTGCGTTGAATCTCGCTGCGGCCTTCGGTCGTTTCCTGCAGCGTGCGGCCCATGGCACCGCTGTGTCCGTAGAGCCGGCCCAGGGCGGCCTGAAGGCCGGGGTCGTCAATGGCCTTGCCCTGCAGCGCCTGAGGCCCCACGCCCAGCGAGGCGACGCTCGCGCCACCCGCGAAGATGCGCGGCGGCGTGGCACCCATGTTGACCGCGCGGGTGGGCGCCGCAGGCCCTGGCAACTGCGCCAGCAAGCGGTTCATCCAACCATCGGGCGTGCTTTTGCGCCCCGGGGTGCCGCTTTCCATGTAGTCCTGCGCATCGAAGTGCGAACGGGTGGGGTCGGGCGATCCGCTGGCATGTACAAAACCCAACTGGCCCCGCTCCCACCAAGGGCGCAAGCGGGCCAGTGCGGGGTGCAGGCCGAAGCGCGCATCCAGCGGCAGCAGGCTGCCCTCCCCGCTGCCGGGTGCGGCCAGGACAATGGTGCTGCGGGCTTGGTAGTAGGCCGGGTCGGCGTGCGGCGCCACCACCGACAGGCCGTCGATGGCCCCGCGCAGCATCACCACCACCAACTTGCGGCGCTCGGTTGCCGGCGCTGTGTTCGCGCGAGCAGGGGCCGTCCACACTGTCCAGCCTGCAGGCACCAGCCCCATACCCATACCAACACCCGTGGCAGCGGCGGCGGGTGGCGCAAAAAGAAAATCGCGGCGCTTCATGAGGTGGGCCTCTTATCGCTTCATGAACTCGGGGCTGGCCAGCAGCAGGGCCAGGCGCATCGGCGCGGGCTCGGCGGTCACCGTCTGCCGCGTGGCGTCGCTCCACAGCGGCCCCAGCGTGTCCATCAAGCGCTGGGCATCAGCCTCCACCCGCAGGCCCTGCCGCGCACGCCGCTCGGTCAGGTTGCTGGCGAACTGCACGCGCTGCGCGAGAGCTTCGGCATTCATCCAGGCACTGGCCACATTCTTGTAGCCGTCGGGCGTGGCCGCGCCGTACAGCGGCATGCCGGCCTGCGCAAGCAACTGCAGCAGGGGCTGCACATCAGCCGGCGTGGTGGCACCCAAGGCGCGCAGGCTGCTGACCAGGTACTGGTAGGGCGTCTTGAACTTGGCCCCCAAGGCCTCGGGCTGCCAGAACTCGTCCGACTCGATCATCGCCCGCGTCACCGCCTTCAGGTCGCCATCTGTGTCCAGGAAACGCTCGGCCATCCGCTGCACCAGGGCCACCGGCGGCTGGTCGGCCACGAAGGCCTGCGCCAGCTTGAAGGCCAAGTGGCGCGCCGTGGCCGGGTGCTTGGCCAGCACATCCAGGGCCAGTTCACCCTCGGCCTGTCCATTGGCCTGAACCGTGCGGCCCATCCACTGCTTGGTGCCCCGATCGTGGCGGCTGGGGTCGAAGACGAAAAGCGAACCGGCTTGGCCCTGGCGTGCCGCGCGCCCGTCCACCGTCCAGCCGGTGAAGATCCGGGCCAGTTCCGTCACATCCTGCTGCGTGTAGCCGCCCTCCACACCCAGGGTGTGCAGCTCCATCAACTCGCGTGCGTAGTTTTCGTTGAGGCCGCTGAACCGCGGCGCATTCGGGTTGGCCTGGGCCATCGCCGCAGGTGCACGATAGCCAGGCCGCACACTTTGCGCGTTGTCCAGGTACAGCAGCATCGCCGGGTGCCGGGCCGTGGCGCCCAGGAGGTCGCGAAAGCGGCCCAGCACATGCGGGCGGATGGCCTCGCGCTCGTAGGCGCCGGCCAGAACCGACACCGGCCCCTTGCCCACAAACACATTGAAGTGGTTGAACCAGAACTCGACCAACACCTCCTGCAACTGAGCCGGGCTTTCAATGGCGCGGGCCAAGCGCGACTGCGCGGCCTGCAGCACCACGGGGCGCACGAGCTCGCGCCGCGCGCGGGCCTGTTCCTGTTGGGCATCGGGCGCCATCGGCGTTCCGGCCTCTGTGGTGGTGCCCGATGGAGCTCCTGTTGCCGCAAGCGCCACCCGACGGAAGCGGCCCAGCAACTCGGCTTGGCTGAGCGTCTGCGTATCCAGCGCATCCAGCCGCGACTGGAGCCCCGGCGGAAGGCTCAAGGAACTCGCATCAAGCTGCGCCTCGATGAATGCCTTGAGCCACTGGTCAGCGCCTTCACGACAGGCGCCAGTACGGCACCACAGGCGCTGCCTCCAGCCGTTTGAATCAGGTGTCTTCTGGTGATCATGGGCGCTCGTTCACAAGGTGTGCCGAATCCTAAGCCAGGTGAAGGAAATGCGGTATTTCTTGCTTGCAAAGATTTGTTTCAACCCAGCCTTGCGTATGCTTGAGGGTTGCCCATCCCACGCACTCTTTGAAGCCGAACCACCATGGAACTTCTTGCCAGCCCCGAAGCCTGGATTGCCTTTGCCACTCTCACCCTGCTGGAATTGGTGCTGGGTATCGACAATGTCATCTTCATTTCGATTTTGGCCGACAAGTTGCCGCCCGAACAGCGCGACCGCGCCCGGCGTCTGGGTCTGTTCATGGCCATGTTCATGCGCCTGGGCCTGCTGCTGGTGCTGGCCTGGATCGTCGGCTTGGTGGCCCCGTTGTTCACCATCCTCGGCCAGGAAATCTCCGGCCGTGACCTGATCCTGATCGGCGGCGGCCTCTTCCTGGTCTGGAAGAGCACGACCGAAATCCACGGCAGCCTGGAGGGCGAAGAAGGCCACGCGTCGTCAGCGGTCAAGGCCACCTTCGCGGCGGTGATCCTGCAGATCATGATCATCGACTTGGTGTTCTCGCTGGACTCCATCATCACCGCGGTGGGCATGGTCGACGATGTGCGGGTGATGATGGCCGCCGTGGTGGCCTCGGTGGGCTTGATGATGATTTTTGCCGGCCCCATCGGCCGCTTCGTGTCCGACCACCCCACGGTCAAGATACTCGCCCTGTCCTTCCTGGTGGTGGTGGGCGTGGTGCTGATCGCCGAAGGCTTCGATCACCATGTGCCCAAGGGCTATGTCTACTTCGCCATGGCTTTCTCCTTGGGGGTGGAAATGCTCAACATTCGCATGCGGGGGCGCGCGCGGCACAAGGTCAAGCTGCATACCCCCTACGAGTCGTCAGCCGATGACCAGGCCAACCGACCTGCCCCCTGAGCCGATGAAACTCTGGACCTACCGTTTCAAGCCCCTCATCGACGGCCAGCCGCTCAAGATCGACCTGGAATCCGCCTTCACTTGGTCGCGCTTGGTGGTGGTCCCACACGGCCAGGGCGCATCGAACGCTCTGACCGACCGTCAAGACTTCTTCAAAGACCGCTACCGCTTGCACGAGCTCGAAGTGCCGTCCATCGGCGGCCCGGTGCGCGTGCAGGTGGGCCCGCGCAACAGTTGGTCCTACGGGGCCAAGGTCGTGCGGGGTGATCAAGTGCTCTGGCAGTCCCATGAACAGCCTCACGCCTACCTCGGCAAGATGCAGGACATGATGACCAGCCGCCAAGACGGGAAGCCCGTCATGGAAGCCGGCACCCTCAAGCGCAACGCGCCGGCCATCATCACCGACATCGCCCTGGGTTTGCTGTTCTTTGTCATCGGCAAAACCAGCGACCTGCGCACGGCCGCGTTGGTGACGGCCGCCGTGGGCCTGTCGCTGGTGCCCATCCAGTGGCTCATCAACCGCTATGCGCCCAGGAAGATCGACCTGCTGGGCGGCCTGGCGCTGTTTGGTGTGGCCATGATGCTCTTGTCGGCCGGCTTTTCCTGGTACTACGAATCCGAGTTCGCCGTCCAACTCAAAGCCACCATCATGGGCAGCATCGGGGCCACCGCCTTCGCGGTGGATGCGCTGTTCGGCGGGCGCTACATGGCCCGGCGTCTGGCCACCTACCTCGCCTATCGAGACTTGAAGATGCAGCGGCTTTCCATTGGCATGGCCCTGTGCGGCTACACCATGGCCGGCATCAACCTCTTCGTGGCCCTGAACTTCTCCAAGGACACCTGGCTGTACTACACCACCTGGGGCGACTTCATCGTGGTGATCCTGCTCACCCAGTGGGCAATCAACTGGGCGCGTTCGGTTCGATGATCACCATGAGAAAACGCATCAAACTGGCCCTGGCGGGCTTGGCTGGGCTTCTGGTGGTCGGCTTGGCAGGCGCCTCGATGTGGTTCTGGTTCACCCCCGTGGGCCTGAACAACTACATCAACAAGATCACCCTGCAGGAACTGCTGCATTCGCCCGAGTCGCTCACTTCATTGGGCCTGGTAGACGACACCCTGCTCGACTTTCATGGCCACCGCCTGAGCCCCAACACGCGCGAGCGTGAGCTGCAAGCCATCGAACGCTTGCGCCTGGCGCGTGAAGGGCTGAACCGCTACGGGCCCGAGGGCCTCGAAGGCCAGGAGCGGCTGACCTGGCACATCGCCGCGTGGATGATGGACGACCAGCTGGCCCAGTCCCGTTTTGAGCGCAGCGGCTACCGCATCAGCCAGCTCGACGGCGTCACGGTGCATCTGCCGCAGTTCCTCACCGATATCCACCCCGTGCGCAGCCGGCGCGGTGCCGAGCGCTACCTGCAACGCCTGCAGGCCTTCGCCACCGTTCTGCGCCAAACCCAGCAGCGCGTGGCGGAAGACCGCGACCACGGCGTGCTGCCGCCCGACTTCATTTTGCGCCGGGTGATCGAACAGTTGCAGACCTTCGCAGCGCCCCCTGCCGGCCAACACGCACTGGTCACCAGCCTGGACGACCGCCTGAAGGCCGTTGATTCCGTCACCCCCGCGCAACGCCAGGAACTGCTGGCGCAGGCTCAGCAGATCGTTGAGCGCGACATCACGCCCGCCTTCCGCGACCTCATCGCCCTGCACCAGAGCCTGTTGGCACACAGCGATGCGCGCGCAGGCATCGAGCGCATTCCCCAGGGCCGCGAGATCTACGCCACGGCACTGGCCTCCCACACCAGCACGCGCATGGGTGCAGACGAAATCCACCGCCTGGGCCTTCAAGAAGTGCAACGCCTGACCGCGGAGATGACGGCCATTCTCGACAGCCAAGGCATCGGTCGCGCGGGGCAGTCCTTGGCCCTGCGCATCGCCGCCCTTAATGCCCGGCCCGAAGAAATCTTCCCCAATTCGGAGCCGGGCCGCGCGGCCATGATGGCCCACTTGAGCGCCGTACATGAGCGCGTGATGAAGGCCGCGCCGCGCTTTTTCAAGACGGTGCCACCCCACCCGCTCGAGATCGTTCGAGTGCCCGACTACCAACAAGACGGCAGCCCGGGCGGCTACTACAACGGCCCCGCGCTGGACGGCTCACGCCCTGGCCGCTTCTACATCAACCAGAAGGACACGGCCGACAACCCCCGGTGGACGCTGGCCAGCTTCATGATCCACGAAGGCGCGCCGGGCCACCACTTCCAGGCCGCGGCGGCTCTGTCCATCCAGGGTGTGCCGCTCATGCGCCAACTCGCCGGCTTCACCGCCTACGCCGAAGGCTGGGCCCTGTATGCCGAGCGCATCGCCAAAACCGATATGGGCATTTACGAAGGCGACCCGCTGGGTGACCTGGGCCGCCTGCAGGCCGAGATGTTCCGCGCCGCGCGCCTGGTGGTGGACACCGGGCTGCATGCCAAGGGCTGGGGCCGAGACCAGGCCATCGACTACATGGTGGAAA